>CANHCM010000158.1 GCA_947459155.1 Bacteroidota bacterium
AAAGGTGTCGGTTTCTTCCAAATCGGGGGCGGCATAGCCGGAGATTTTCCCATTTGCGTAGTGCCAATGATGTATCAGGATTTGGAATGGCACGACGTTCCTTTCTGGGCGTACTTCTGCCAGATTTCAGACTCCACAACCAGCTACGGTTCATACTCCGGAGCCGTTCCGAACGAAAAAATCACCTGGGGAAAACTCGACAAAGAAACGCCTAAGTTCATCGTAGAGTCCGACGCCACTATCGTGGCTCCGCTCATCTTCGCGTGGATTTTAGGCTGGTAAACATCCAAGCCGGACGCTTGTTTCATGAGTGTGTCAACGCAAACTTCAGCCATTTGGCGATCGCTTTTTGAAACAACTCAGGGCGCATCGGCTTCATTAAGGCCAGCCACAGTTTTTGGCCCCTGCAGCGCCGAAAGTGAAGAGCAGGTGCTTTCCACCGCACAGGCGCTAGCCTCCGCGTTTCCCAACAACATCTTCAGAGCCGGAGTCTGGAAACCACGCTCAAGGCCCGGTCATTTTGAGGGCGCCGGAGATGCCGCTTTGGGATGGCTGCAGCAAGTGCAGAGGAAGTATGGTATGCCTGTAGCTACCGAAGTGGCAAATCCCATCCATGTGGAGAAGTGCCTGAAGGCCGGCATTAATGTAGTGTGGATTGGAGCCCGAACCACCGTAAACCCATTTGCTGTTCAGGAAATTGCCGAAGCCTTAGCCGGAACCGGGCTTCCCGTTTTAGTAAAGAACCCGATCAATCCCGATTTACCCCTTTGGATTGGAGCGGTTGAACGGATATTGAGAACGGCCAAATCGCCCGCTGCGGCCATCCACCGCGGGTTTCATTCGCATGAGTCGAGTGTTTACCGAAACTCTCCGCGTTGGGAATTGGTCATCGACTTTATGTCGGCCATGCCCGGCATTGCTGTGCTTTGCGATGCCAGCCACATCAGCGGCGACCCAATTCTGATTCCTCAGGTGGCTCAGAAAGCCCTCGATTTGGATATGCATGGGCTCATGATTGAAACCCATCCAAACCCTTCGGAAGCCTTAAGCGATGCCCGCCAGCAAATCACCCCCGATGCCCTCCAAAAACTGTTGTCGACACTGGTTGTCAGGCAGGTCGATAGCGAAGACCACGACTTCCACCGCAAACTACTTGAGTTACGTTCTAGGGTGGATTCAACCGACGACGCGCTTTTGCAGGCCCTGGCAACACGAGTAAAGCTCATTCAGGAAATCGGTTCCTATAAAAAGGCTCACGATGTGACCATTTTGCAGCTCAAGCGCTGGGAAGAAATCCTTCAACGACAACAGCGTGCCTCCATCGAAGCCGGCGTTGATGCTGAGTTTGTTCGAAAATTATACACCCTTATTCACGAGGAGTCTATCCGTATCCAAACGGAAATACTGAATAAGCGCTGATTTTTTTTGAGTCGGCTTTAATCTTGAGCTGGAATACTTATTTTGGCGGTTTGAACTATACGCGGAGAAACGCTACTCCAAAGAAAACTGCCTATGAAACTATTTACGAAGAAACCCTTGCAAGATGTGCTCGCACAGGCTGCCGAATCAGAAAAGGGTTTAAAGCGAACCCTCGGCGCTGGTAACCTTGTAGCCCTGGGCATCGGTGCTATCATTGGTGCGGGCTTGTTCGTGAGGACAGCCGCTGCGGCGGGACAAGCTGCCGGACCTGCTGTAACCATTTCCTTTATCATTGCTGCTATTGGCTGTGCATTTGCAGGCTTATGCTATGCCGAATTTGCCGCCATGATTCCGATTGCAGGAAGTGCTTATGCATACAGTTATGTTACGATGGGTGAAATCATCGCCTGGATCATCGGATGGGCGCTCATCATGGAGTATGCACTGGGTGCAGCCACTGTAGGCATCGCCTGGAGCGAGTATCTCAACAAACTACTAGATGGATCCATACCGTATGAATGGTGCCATTCGCCTTTTGAGAGTTTTCGCGATTCTATGGGTGTTGTGCACCAGGGCATCATCAATGCTCCGGCATTGGTCATCCTCTTTCTCATTACGCTGTTGCTCATTCGCGGCACCCAGGAAAGTGCCATCGTAAATGCCATCATCGTATTCATTAAGGTAGGCATCGTATTGTTGTTTATTGGGTTTGGATGGCAGTTCATCAACGATGCGAACCACACGCCATACCTTATTCCTGAGGGTACCGCTCCGGTTATGGATGGCTCCGGTAAAACATTGGTAAGTTACGATGGTGTGTTTAAGCATGGCTGGGGAGGAGTACTCGGAGGCGCTGCTATTGTGTTCTTCGCGTTTATTGGTTTTGATGCAGTAAGTACCGCAGCGCAGGAAGCGAAGAATCCTAAGCGCGATATGCCCATTGGTATTCTTGGGTCTCTGTTGATTTGTACCGTGTTGTATATTCTTTTTGGTCACGTGTTAACCGGCGTGGCGAACTGGCAAGAATTTGCAGATCCTGAGAAGGGGCGTGAAGCCTCAGTGGCCTATGCGATTTCGCAATACATGGTAGGTTATGGCTGGCTCGCTACCGCCGTTACAGTAGCGATTCTGGCCGGCTTCTCTTCGGTAATCTTGGTTATGTTGATGGGGCAAAGCCGGATTTTTTACACCATGAGTAACGATGGACTGATTCCTAAAGCATTTGGAGAACTGCATCCAAAGTTCAAAACACCTTACAAAGCCAATTGGATTCTTTTCGTTTTTGTAGGGCTTTTTGCCGCATTTGTTCCGGGGCACGTTGCCGGCGATTTAACCAGTTTTGGAACCCTCTTCGCCTTCGTTCTGGTTTCTTTAGGCGTTTGGATACTACGTATGCGGAGTCCTGAAATCAAACGCCCTTTCAAAACACCCCTTGTTCCGATCATTCCCATTTTGGGTGCCATTATATGTACAGGTATGATTGTAGCCATCGATACCCGCACCTTAAAGTTTGCTGCTCTCTGGATGGTGATTGGATTAGTGGTTTACTTTATTTACAGTCGTAAGCACAGTAAGCTCCGGAATCCATCTGATATTTTACCACACGCCTCCGATTTCGAAGCGCGGAAGTAAGAGAGGTTCTAAACGTTTCATTGCCCTTGTTGACAAACTGTCGGCAAGGGCAATTTTGTTTTTGTCAACCTCAGAGTTTTATGTAAGAAACTTGCTTGTATTGTAGTTTATTCATTACTTTTGGCTCGGTTTAAGGTTCTTTGTTCCGATAGATTTCGATAGCTTTGTATGATTGTGAATTTTAAAAAACTCATAATCATACATTTAGGTTTGTAATTGTGAATAACTTCTTACATATGAAACTTTATTCGAAATTTGCGGTATCAGAACACGACCAACAAACAGTGAAACTCATTCTTATGATGAATATCAACTCAATTAAGTGCGCCGCGATTACAGCTTTAGTGGCGCTTGGTGTGAATAGCGCTTCAGCTCAGTCTGAAGGTTGCTATGGTGCAAGTGTATTTCAGGTTAGCCAGGGTTTGACCAAAATCAACACACCTGTTAACACTGAACGTTCAAATCCCGAAAATGCCTTAGGCGCGCCTAATGGTCAGAATCCTCCAATTTTCGCCAGCGAGCAGTTTTTCTTTTCACTCGGTTTTGGTGGTTCAATCGTAATTCAGTTCGAACAGCCAATCGCCAACGGTGAAGGGGCTGACATCCGCATTTGGGAATCTTCTGCCAGCGTAAACCAAGAGAAAGCTACCGTTCTTGTATCTCAAAATGGTATCAACTTTATCGAGGTAGGTGAAATTCATCAAACTGGCGAAGTTGATTTTGGTGATGTATTCAGCGATTACATCAACTTCGTAAAAATTCAGGACAGCTCTAACCCAAGCAACTTTGGAAACAGCCAAATTTCAGACGGTTATGATGTTGACGCTGTAGAGTGTCTGCATGGTGCCTTCCTGATTCCTAATCCAAATACTTGCTACGCTGATTCAGTGGTTTCTTTTAACCAAAAGAAGCAAAATGATGGCTCAACCATCAGCGAATCACGCAGCAATCCGTTGAAAGCGCTTGGTGCTCCTCAAGACAATGACACAGAAAACTTCGTTTCTCTAGGCTTTGGTGGCGACATCACTGTTCGCTTTGCTTCACCAATCAAAAATGGCGATGGCAATGATGTTCGTGTAATCGAAACCACTTTTGGCTCAATGAGCAACAACTGCCAGCGTTACCCTGAAACAATTCGTGTATTTGCCTCACAAGACAACTGCAATTGGGTATGGTTAGGTGATGATTGCCAGGATGCTGATTTTGATTTAGGTTCACTGGCTTGGGCTCAGTACATCAAACTGGTAGATATTTCAAACGTAAATGCGCCATACCAAGGAACTCCAATTGCTGATGCTTACGACGTTGACGCTGTAATGTGCTTGAACGGTTTCGAAGAAAATCCAGTTCCAGCTGTGATCACTGAAGGTGCTTCTCAGGTAGTCAGCTACATCCAAGGTCCTCGTAAAAATGGTACTCCAATCACAGCAGCCCGCACTGTAGCAGAAAACGCTCTTGGCGTTCCTCAGGGTAACGACGTAGTGAACTTCGTTTCATTAGGTTTCGGTGGTCAGCTGATCTTGAAATTCCCTTACGTGATTTTTGATAATCCATTAACTCCAGATCTTCAGGTGGTTGAAACCACTTTCGGTGGTCTTACCTGCGCACAATACCCTGAAACGGCCGATATCGAAGGTTCTTTGGATGGTGAAAACTGGACATACCTTGCTACTATCTGCCTGGATGATGTAGTTGACATTACCTCTGCCGGTGTGATTCAGTTTATCCGTATCACCGACCGTACCCCTGCAACCTCTTTCAATGGCTCTGCTGATGGTTACGATGTTGATGGTGTAGTGGTAATTAACCAAGATTGCGGTGCAGCAACTCCAGCCCGTATCGGCGACAATACCAATACTCCTGATGAGGTGATCAGCATGGAGCTCTTCCCTAACCCCGCTAAAGAAACAGCTACAGTGGTGTTAACTACCGGAAGCGATGACAGCAGCATCATGATTACAGTAAACAACTACCTTGGTCAGTCTGTATTGACAGATCGTCTCAATGTAGCTTCATCTTCTGTAATCAACCACACGTTGAATTTAGATGGTCTTAACTCAGGAATTTACTTTGTAACTGTAGAGTCAAACTCAACTCGCGAAGTAATCAAACTGGTGAAGAACTAAGTATTTCAGAACGCTTCAACAAAAGGGGCTGGTCATTCGACCAGCCCCTTTTGTTTTTTATGGTTTTGCGGGGGCTTCATCATTGGTTTCAGTCTACAGTTCTCCTTTCAAAACATTCCGCTTGGCAGATTCATGGTTTAACCTTGGTGCAACTGTCGTTTTTAAGTCAGCATTGGAGCCTTTAACTTCCGTTTAATCCATCAACTCGGCATATGTTTCTATGAATAAAGGCTTGAAATGGACTAAAACGAGGCTTTGCATCTCTGTTTTGTTAGGATGACTAAATTGTAAATCCCACATTACTAATAAAATAACTAATATCATCTTGTTATTTTAAATAAAATCTTACATTTGCAACCTCAATCAAAGAAACGCGTAATACCAGAAACCTAACCAATTCAAAGAGTATGAAAAAAACCAACCCTTTCAAACTGGCCTCATTGGCACTCTTTGCAGTGCTGAATTTGGCTAATGCTAATGTGTTTGCCTCTGGCTCTGTATCCGTACTGAGCACACAGGATGAAGTAGCTCCTGCAAACTACCTCAACCTGACTTCTATGTGTTCGAACAACCCCGCCGAAACACGTCGCTGGAGAGTTCGTAACCACACAACTTCTGCAATCTCTTACACTTGGGACGTATACGGAACCAACCAAAGCGGTTCTGGAGTTGCGCTTCCCGGTGATAACTTCTTCGAAACAGTAACTGTACCAGGCTCACCCAATACCACCCGCATTTTCTGGGTTGTAGGCTCAACTACGTATTCAAAAGTGAAGGCCTCTGGTGGTGCTCAGTGTCAGGACACTCCTGCAAGCTGCTACGCAGAGGTAGTTGTTGATTTCAATCAAAAGAAGCAAAATGATGGTTCTACAATTTCAATTGGAAGAAGCAACCCTTTAAAGGCTTTAGGTGCTCCGGAAAACAACGATACTGAGAATTTCGTATCTCTTGGTTTCGGTGGCGATATTACGCTCAAGTTTGGAAGCCCGATTAAAAACGGTGAAGGTGCAGATGTTCGCGTGATTGAATCTACTTTCGGTTCAATGAGCGGAAATTGTCAGCGTTACCCTGAAACAATCCGTGCATTTGCTTCACAGGATGGATGTAATTTCGTGTGGATTGGTGATGGTTGTCAGGATGTTGATTTTGACTTAGGTCCATTGGCTTGGGCTCAGTACATCAAATTGGTTGATATCTCTGATGTTGGAGCACCTTACCAGGGAACCCCGGTTGCTGATGCATACGATGTTGATGGAATCATGTGTCTTAACGGATATGAGGAAAATCCAATTCCAGCAGTTGTTAGTGAGGGCGCGTCGGAGGTTGTAAGTTACCTGCCCGGCACCCGTAAAAACGGAACTCCAATTACCTCTTCACGCACAAACCCTGAAAATGCCCTTGGACTTCCACAGGGTACTGATGTTGTAAACTTTGTATCTCTTGGTTTCGGTGGCTCTCTTATCCTGAAGTTCCCTTATGTGATCTTCGACAATCCTAACACAACTGACCTCGACATCGTAGAAACCTCTTTCGGTAACCCATCTTGCGCCTCTTACCCTGAAGAAGCCCTTGTT
>CANHCM010000159.1 GCA_947459155.1 Bacteroidota bacterium
GATGGCTTTCCGGCAAAACTGGTAGTTGTTCCCGCCGATTGAGTCATTTGAACCACCGGAGAAACCGTAGCGGCAACAGCGGATGCAACTGCTAAATAAGCCGTTGATGTACTTTCTTCTTCAGTATTTGGAATCAGATTAACATCGGTGATTCGGGCGTTGTGTTGCTCGTTACCGGGAGAGGTTTCAAAAACACCCGAAATGTTGTCGACAGTAATTGGATCGATTTCGAAAACCTGAATCACAACCGATTGGTTGGAAGGATCCGCGTTGTTCTGAAAGCGGTTGAGCTCTAACTGAAGAATATCGCCACGAATAATTATATCGACATCTACACGGCCATCTTTGGCTGTACGTGTAACCACTTCGCTCACCGCAGGGTGACCTGGCGTGAGTTTAAGATCCGGGCGCATATTTTGGGCAAGCCCATCATCAAAACGCAGACGCAAATGAACTTCTGCATCAACCGGAACCGACAAACTTTTAGGCCACATCAGACAAACAGAGGTGTTATTACCTTTAGCTTCAAGACGGGCTGTAAATGCACCTCCCAAAATCATAGCGAGGAGCAGTAGAAGAGTAGTTTTCGTTTTCATAATGGTCCCGATTTTTATTTGTTTCAAATTTAAGTGAGTTCTTACGAAACACCAAATGACATGTTGGGTCGTTTATCGCCCAATTTATAGCCATCAAACTGCAGTTAATGCAGCTCAATTTTGACACAAAACACTAGTTATCAACAATATAATCCAAAACAGAATTTCGCCACTTTATCGATTCTACCTTTAATTGCAAGCTTGTATGGCATTCAAATTACTCTATTTTTGCTCCAAAGACCTGGACACCGAATGCATGGAGGAAAATTACTGCAACTGCTGCGCAGCTTAAGCCGCAAGGAATGGAAAGAATTTCAGGTTTTTATCGCTTCCGACTACTTTAATAAAAATCAGAATTTAGTTGAGTTCCTAAACTTTCTCTCTGCCTATCAGAACGACCTCGATAGCCCAAAACTGGAAAAAGGGGCCTTTATCAAGAAGCATTACGGGCAGAAGGAAATGGATGAGCAAAAGTTTAGGTATCTACAAAGTGATTTGACCAAGCTGCTCGAGCAATTTCTGATGCAGAAAGAAATTGAAAACGACACTTTTCAGCAACACTATTACTTGCTCAAGGCGCTCAACAAGCGAAATCAGGATAAATTCTTTCTCCAGGAATTGGATGCCCTTAAGCTGAAGAACGAAGCCAGTCAGCTCCGCGACAGCGACTATTACTTTAACCTCCACCGCATCAGCGAGCTCTCCTACGAACACACCTCCGAAAAGCGAAACCGGGCTTTCGATACCTCCTTGCAACAAGTCATCGACAACCTCGAAATCACCTATCTGGCGCGTGGTTTCCGCTATTACTGCGAGATGATCAACCGAAGGAACATCCTTTCTGTTGAATACAACCTGAGCTTTTTCGATGAGCTGGTCAACTACCTGCGCAATGGCATCTTCGACGATGTACCGGCCATCCAGATTTACCGCCTCATTCACATCACCCTCACTGAGCCACAAAACCTCGATAACTACCATCATCTGCTCGAAGCGCTGAAAAAACACGAACACCTGTTTAGTCGACGCGAAGCCCGAGGCATGTACGTTTTCGCCCAAAACTTTTGCATTAAACGCATCAACAGAGGCGATTCTGAAGCCCTTACCGACATTTTCAGACTGTATCAGGCCATGGTGGAGAAAGGACTTATCTACGAGGGCAACTACGTTTCGCAGCCCGATTACAAGAATATCGTTACCACCGCACTCCGACTCAACGAGGCCGATTGGGTTACACAGTTTATCGACGAATACCGCGATAAACTCAACCCGGAATTTTCAGAAAATGCCTACACCTATTCAATGGCCTGGGTGCACTTCACCCGCAAAGAGTACGACAAAGCCTTGAAAATGCTGCTCAGAGTAGAATTCAACGATGTGTATTATCACCTCGATTCCAAATCGCTGCTCATGAAGGTGTACTACGAAATGGACGAATACGACGGTTTCTTTTCTCTTGTAGATGCCTTTAAGATTTACCTCAGGCGTAACAAGTTCATTTCAGACCTGCAACGCGAAACCTATCACAACTTCATTGTTTTGCTGAACAAGCTCATGAAAGTGAAACTCGGGAAAAATGAAATGAGCTGGGCCTTGTTCGATGAAATCCAAAATACTCGTCCGGCAGCCGACCTCAACTGGCTCAAAATGAAGGCCGAAGACTGCATCCGAAAAGCCAAACTCAAACCGAGAGAAGAGGCATGAAAACCTGGTTTTGCCTCCTGTTCTTCGGCATTCATGCAATGGTGTCGGGACAAAATCTCATTCCCAACGGTGGGTTTGAGTATACGCGAAAGCCCGTAAAGCCACGTTTTCCGGGAAACATAGAGCAAGCTGAGCCCTGGTTTCCGGCCGGTGTAGGCAGCCCTGATTTGATCTCAGGATCGGCACACAATTATGGCCACAAAGCCCCGGCACAGGGAAACAACTACTGCGGAATCATTTTATTTGATGCCGATAACCCGGAGTTCCGCGAATACCTCCAGATAAAACTCAGCCAAACCCTCGAAGCCGGAAAGGCCTATTGCCTCCGTTTCAAGGCGGCTCCAGCCTCCGAATCGTGGATTTTCACCGATGAACTGGGCTTCTATTTTTCAAGCGATACCCTCCGCGTGAGCGATTGGAATGTGGCTCCGGTAAGTCCGCAGCTTCGAACCAAAAAGTACCAACTATTCGACGACTCAACGCGTTGGACCAATTACGAAATTGGCTTTACAGCCCAGGGCAATGAACGCTTTCTGAGCTTAGGCAACTTCAGGAACGACGCTTCGACCATGAAAAAGCCCGCTCAAAAACAGGCCTTTCTGCGGGTGAGCTACTTGCAGCTCGACGAGTTTTATCTCGGTGTATGCACAGAAGATCCTGCACCGCCGGCGAACACCGAACCTGTAGTCAACCAAAATCCACAGTTTACCGAAACCCAGGGAAAACTCATCTTCCCTACCCTACTCACCCCAAATGGCGATGGCTTCAATGATGTTTTCACCATTCTCAATCTGAAGCGCTATTCTACCCTGAAGGTGTTCGACCGCAGCGGCAAAACCGTTTACAGCTCTGCCAATTACGGCAACGATTTCGATGGGAGCGGACTTCCCGAAGGGAAATACGATTACGAGCTTCGTCTGCCCGATGGCAATGTTACCTACGGAAGCTTCGAGCTAAGCCGGAAAAAGAAGAAATAGCCCTTATTTTTGCGGCATGGTTTCATGGGCTGAGGCAGGCACTACTGCCAATCTGATTCTAAAAATCACCCTGATTATTGTGGTGGCCGTATTGCTCGAAAGAGCGGTGCGCTTTTTCATTGGTCGATTTACCCGCCGGAGTGCGGCCATGCTCAACCTCGACCAAACGCGGTATGTATTCTTTAAACACGTAGTTACGGCGGTCATCTACATACTGGCCACCATACTCATCATTTATTCTATTCCCCGATTCCGAACCCTGGCCGTTTCGCTCTTTGCCGGTGCCGGTATTATTGCCGCCATCATCGGTTTTGCCTCCCAGGCCGCCTTTTCGAACATCATCAGCGGAGTGTTTATGGTCATCAGCCGCCCTTTCAAAGTGGGCGATACCATCGAGGTGGGCAGCAATCTCACAGGCGTTGTCGAAGACATCACTCTTCGCCATACCGTCATCCGCAATTACGAAAACAAGCGAATTGTAATTCCCAACTCAAAAATCAGCGCCGAAACCATCATCAACTTCAACCTTTACGACGAAATGGTGAGGCGTTACGTCGATTTTAGCGTCGATTACACCTGCGACATCGATATGGTCATGAAGATCATGCAGGAAGAATGTGAGAAACATCCGCTTTGCATCGATGCCCGCACTGCTGAAGAACTCCAAAACGGAAGCCCTAAAGTACCTGTGCGCCTAATTGGATTCGGCGAATCTGAAATGCGGTTCAGGGCTTACCCCTGTGCCGCCAACAATGCCAATGCCTTTGACATGCACACCGAACTGAACGTGACCATCAAAAAGCGGTTCGATCAGGAAGGTGTGAGCATCCCATTCCCACAACGCGTAATTTCGTACCGCCATGAAAAAGAGCCGGAGCCTGGTGAGCAGCATGATCGGAATCTCCCGGCCTAAACTGGGACGAAAAGCAGGCCTCGCCCCTGCTACAGTAGCCTACGTGGGCGAAAACCCCGGCTTCCAACCCTGGTTCGATGTGATCGACTATTCGGAGACCGGTTTTGAAGAACGCAACAAACTAACCCAAGCCAGCGAACTCCATGAAGCCAGTGGCAGCCGCTGGCTCCACGTTACCGGCATTCACGACACCACCCTAATCCGCGATTTGTCGTCGCGATTTGGCATTCACCCGCTCGTTCAGGAAGACATCGTACACACCTCACAAAGGCCTAAACTCGACGAATACCCTGATTTTACCTATCTGGTGCTCAAGATGATTACCTACGACGACAAAAGCTCCTCGCTCCGCAGCGAACAGCTATCTGTCGTGCTCAAAGGTGATATGCTGATGACCTTCATCGAAGATGAAGGCGACCTCTTCGACCCCATCCGCGAACGTATCCGCAAAGGAAACCAAAAACTCTGCGGCTCGGGTCCAGCGTATTTGCTGTACTCTATTCTCGACACCCTTGTAGATCAATACTTTGTGGTTTTGGAAAAAATCGGCGACAACCTCGAGTCGCTCGAAATAAAACTCCTCAGCAATCCGCAACAGGGCGATCTCAGAGAGCTGCACCATGCAAAACGGGAATTGATTTATCTCCGAAAGTTTATCTGGCCTCTTCGAGAGGTGGTAGGACAGCTCAGCAAGGAAGGTATTGGCAACCTCAACGGGAACGTAAATGTTTACTTAAGAGACGTTTACGACCACAGCATTCAGGTTATCGAAACCCTCGAAACTTACCGCGACATCTCGTCGAGCATGATGGACATTTACCTCAGTTCGCTTTCCAACAAGATGAACATGGTGATGAAAACCCTCACCATCATTGCCACCATCTTCATTCCGCTCACTTTTATCGTGGGGGTTTACGGGATGAATTTCGACTACATGCCCGAACTGCGTCACCCTTATGGTTACCCAATCACCTGGATTGGCATGATTGCCATCGCTTCAGGGATGCTCATTTGGTTTAGACGCAAAGGCTGGTGGAGATGACTACCTTGGGTATACCGGCATTTCGGGAAGAAAGCCGGTTTCTCTTTCGCTAACCTGAGCGGCAACCAGGCTTAAACCGTTGGTGATGGCTAAAAATGGGGCCTTCAGCACAAGGTTATAGCGCGCCGCCTGCTCGAAGGTTTTTTTGCTCAGCTTCACATTCGGCTCTTTGCACTCAACAATCATCCAGGGCTCGAACTGAGGATTGAACACCAGAATATCGGTACGGTTGGCCTTTCGGTTAAACAACAAGCTATGCTCAACGGCAATCTTGTTGGCCGGATACTTGAGCTGGTCGCGGAGATAATGTAAGGCATGCTGACGTACCCATTCTTCGGGACTTAGAAATACCCATCGCTTGCGGAAAACGTCGTAAATTTCCGTTCTTTGCGGTGTATTCCTTAGCCGCAATTCAGCCGGAGGAAAAATCAATTCCGGGAACGAAAACGCCGAATCTGACATGAAAAGCAAAGATGAAATTGTAAAAAACTGGCTGCCACGGTATACCGGCCTGGAACTGGAAGGCTTTGGCAAATATATCCTCCTGACCAACTTCAGCAACTATGTGGAGAAATTTGCCGAAATCCACCAGGTGCCTGTTGTGGGCAAAGAACGTCCGATGCAGGTAGCCACAGCCAACGGAATTTCTATCATCAACTTCGGAATGGGCAGTCCAAACTCCGCCACCATCATGGATTTGCTGTCGGCCATCCAACCCAAAGCAGTCTTATTTCTGGGCAAGTGCGGAGGGCTAAAGCGCAAAAACAAGGTAGGCGACCTTATTTTACCCATTGCCGCTATACGCGGGGATGGCACCTCGAACGACTATTTCCCGCCCGAAGTGCCCGCGCTACCGGCGTTCTCGCTACAAAAGGCGGTTTCTACTACCATTCGTAACTTCGATAAAGACTACTGGACCGGCACCGTGTACACCACCAACCGCAGGGTTTGGGAACACGACAACGACTTCAAGAAATACCTCCGTAGAATTAGGGCCATGGCCATCGACATGGAAACGGCCACCATTTTTAGCGTTGGTTTTTACAACAAAATTCCCACTGGAGCTTTATTGTTGGTGTCTGATCAACCCATGATACCCAGCGGCGTGAAAACTGAAAGATCCGATACTGTCGTAACCAAACAATACGTCGACGACCACCTGAGAATTGGCATTCAATCGCTGCATGAGTTGATTAACAATGGTTTAACCGTTAAACACCTTCGCTTCGATTAATCATGCCATTTGCCCGCCGTTTAGCCCTGTTCATTTTTGGGATTTTACTTGGAAGTGTCTTCGTGTATGCCATCCTCGTGAGAGGCCGTTCTTTCCCGGCCTGGCTGCCTTCCGACCGTGTGATGGAGGCTCTCCGCGAGTACCCCATTCAGATTTCAGCCCAATTGCGCTGCGAGTTGGAATGCCTGAAGCTTGAAAATCAGGATGTAGCCAGCATTTTGGCCGACGAAGAAGCTGATGTGCTCTTCGATGAGAGCGACATCCGCGGCAAAGAAAA
>CANHCM010000160.1 GCA_947459155.1 Bacteroidota bacterium
CGAAGCTCGAAACCGGCAACCAAACAAGCAAGAAAATCAATAGGCGCATTGCGGTTGGGTAGATTGATGTCATACAAAAAACAGAATCCCGAAAATAGCGCAAAATCGTTCCGACCAAACACATGTAGCCGCAAAGGCTTAAATTATCTAAGGATGACTAGCATAAAGGCCTAAATGTGCTTTGGTGTGATTTGATTAGGCCGATTATCTTTTGGGGTGAGGAGTAGGCATCAAGCTTGGGTTAAAAAAAAAGCCCCGGATTTTGTCCGGGGCTTTTTCGTTAGCCTAAATGTTGAGGCTGATTAGTTTTTCACGAAACGACTGATTTCGCGGTTTCCGTCGTTTGATACAGAAACAATGTATAAACCAGCTGGAAGAGCAGTGATGTTCATGTTGCGAATCATCAGGCTTGATCCATTGTTTTCAATCACTTCAGAAGCTACCATACGACCGGTGATGTCTATCACTTCAACAGTGTAGTTGTTCAGTGAGTTGGTCGCTGCCACTTCGATAGTTAATACTTTATCGGCTGGATTCGGGTAAACGCTTACACCGTATTCACCTTCACCGATTACTTCTTCAGTAGCTTCACGGCCAGGAATAGTTCCAGGAGTGTTAGCGCACTGGTTGATTCCACGAAGACCGTCTACGTCGTAACCATCAGAAAGACCTGGTACAGTTCCCAAAGTAGTCACATCGGTAATACGTACGTAGTTGATTCCACCGTATTCAGCAGGAATGCTCAGTTTACCATCGCGGCAAAGAACAGCTCCAATGTCGTCGGCGTTAGGAACCACTTCAAGGTCGAACCAAACGTTACCATCGATTGAACCTTCGTAACGTGCTTTTTCAGGATAGCTCGCACAAGTGCGTGATGGCCTGTCGCCGAAAGTGGTTTCAAATGCGTCGAGGTCTGGACCAGCTACGTTAAAAATGGTATAAGGGAACTTCAAAATTACCCATCCGCTATAACCTAAAGCGTAGAAGTTGTTGTTCGCTGGAGATGTTGAGGCATCAGAGGCCTGAGGTACACCCAACATACGACTATCGATTGAGCGGCTAGGTAAAACGTTTGTTCCATTGCTGCGCTGACCTTGATCCTTGTCAACAACCTGGAAAGGAGAGTATTTCGCAGAAGCATCAACCGAAGGAACCGCGCATCCAACGTAACCTTCAACACCGTCTACGTCAAACGCATCTTGATTTTGCGCTTGGAAAGCAGGGAAAAGTTCGTTTGTACGGTCTTCAATTTTGATTTCTGAAGCCCAGCTCAGGAAGCCTAAGTCGAGTTCAAAGTCCAAACAGTTGCCTTCTTCTGGAGTTAAAAGTACCCAAGGCTGGCAAGCATCCTGGCGAGCCCAAACAGCAGCGCGCTCTGGCCAAGAAACACAATTAGAGCTGTTGCCATAAGAGGTTTCCCAAATTTTAAGGTCGTTTCCTGGGATGTTGCAAATCGGCGTTGAGAACTGAAGCTCAATAGATCCGCCATATCCAAGCGAAACAAATTGAACTGTTCCAGAAGATTCTCCGATGTTAACGTCGTTATTAGCCGCATCTACAGCACCAACAGCATTAGCTGGGTTTGAGCGCGCAGGGCGAACGTCGAGAATTGAACTTACGAAGTCGGCAACTGGCCCTGGATTGTAATTGCTGAAACTTGTTGCATAAACTTGCGCTTCAGCAGCTCCGGCAGTAAGCATCAACGATGCAAATGCTGCCATTCCAATTTTTGTAAAGTGTTTCATAAAGAAAGGTAGTTAGGTTAACTCGTACAAATGTAGTTCATCTTACAGAATAGGCAAGAAAAAGTTGCAAAAATTTGGTGTCAATTTGGTTTTTTTATTATCGTAAATGTTTAGCAGGTGTCGAATTGGAGGCTTGTTTTGTTGTTTTGGAAACAGGGCCCTTGTTTCACCTTCCTGCAATCGATTTTTTCTTACACTCTGATGAGTAAGAATCAACATCTTCAAGTCTATGAGACCTAAATGAATTAGCTCATCCTCAGTACTTAGGGCCTATTGATGAAGACTCAATGGCTTTACTGTTCATTCTTTAAGCACATTATCGTCAATTTTAGGTCTAAGGGTTTTACGTGTTGCTTTATATTTTCCATGCAACAGAACAGTATTAATCCAAATCATTTCGTTAGCCAGAAATACAGCATCAGCTTCTTTGCCCGCAGCTAGCGGTAACCGACATACAGCTTCGCCTTGTCGCCTTGAGTCTGCCGTATTTCTGACTTTTTCAGTAGCCCCTACTTAACTCAAAACCCTAACTTTGTCAACTTTTCAAGCGCTAACCTAAAGTCATGAAATACGCTTTTACCCTCCTCATTATCACGTTGTTATTCCTTCCGGCAACCAGCCAAACCTTTAGCCACATTTGGGCAGAACAAGGCATTCAAAGTGGCGATTTTTGTCGGATTACAGCCGTTTATACCGACAGTGAAGCGAACACATACATTGGATTCGAGTTTTCCGAAACCGTTCAATGGGGCGAACTGAGCGTAACGCCTACCGCTGGAACCGACATGGGGGTAGCCAAAATAGACTCTTCCGGTAATGTACTCTGGCTTCGTTCCGCCGGCTCTCAGTTTGATGACCGCATCACCGGAATTACGGTTAATGTGGGTGGACAAGTGTTTTTTACCGGTTCGCTGCGCGGTGATGCCCAATTCGGGAATATCAATATCGAAACCGCAGTTGGTGGCGGCGTTCAGGAGACCTTCTTCCTCGCCGCTTTAAGTAGTTCGGGCGACTGGCTGTGGGTTGAAATTCAGCAAGGAAATGCTGTAGCCTACGGCACAGCCCTTACAACCAATGCCGAAGGAAGCGCCATTGTTTGTGGGGTTTACAGCGACGGCGAGTTAACCTGTGGGACACAGGTTTTCTCAGCGGGTTTCGACCGTCAGATTTTTGTGGTCGCTTACAGCGTCGGTGGAAACAGCCTTTGGTCGGTTCAGGGAGCCACTGAATTTGGGGCTGAAGCTTTCGACATCGTAACAACACCTTACGGATTTGCGCTATGCGGGACTTTTGGAAATGCCGAAGCCGAAGAAACCACACTCTCCTTCGACGGCGTTCAAATGGTGAACGTCGGCGACGCAGAAGGCATCACAGCTTCCGACATGTTCGTGGCCGGTTTTGATAACATTGGCAATTGCCTTTGGGGGCGAAATGCCGGCTCCATCTTTTACGATGCTCAGTCAAACCACCTTGCTACCGATGCCCTTGGAAATGTAGTGGTGACCGGTATCTTCTTCGATGAGCTCATCACCGACAACAATACCTTTACCGTTTCAGCTCCGGGCGAAGAAGGGAACATCGATTTCTTCCTCGCCGGATTGGCGCCCAACGGCGACTGGCTTTGGCTCAATGCCCTCAACAACGAAGACGGTGGATTTGAGTTCACCCAGGTGCAGTCTGCTCCCGACGGACAAGTATTGTTTGGCGGACGGCTTCCGGCGGGCGGACATTCATTTGGCAACACCACCTTGCAAGATAGTCCAGGTCAGGAAGGCTTTCTCGTAGCCCTCAACCCCGCAACCGGGAATTACCTCTGGGCGAGAAATCATCCACCATTTGAGTTGTTTTCTTCGGCCTCAGGAGCCACGCCAAGGCTCAACCTGAGCATCGCCGGAAAATTCAGCGCCGATCTGCAGTTGGGAAATATAACCTTGCCACTCACCGGCGGCGCCTCTGAAGATGCCTATGTTTGTCGTTTCGATTACATTCCTCAGGGGAATACACTGGTTCACGCCGCCAAAAATCGAGGATTCGCGCTGTATCCTAATCCATCCGATGAATTGCTCAACATTGCGATTACAGGTCAATTTTCCGGGCAAGCAAGGCTTTCGGTTTTCAATGCTGTTGGACAAATGCTGTATAGCGACATGATTCACCAGCCTCAAATTACGCTGAACGCACAAACGCTAAACCTTCCATCAGGGGTTTATTTTGTGACGATAGTTCAGGATAAGGAGAGCAGTACAATGCGCTGGGTGTTGAAGTAGTTTCTGACTAGGGCTACCTTCAACCTCGGTTCTTTTTTCGCACCCTCGTGTTCATTTCAGCTTTTCTTTGCGATCAACGCGGGGCATTAGTTTGGGATTTTGGTGGTAGCCTTTTTAGCAGTGGTTCACCTTTTAATGCTTGTGTGAGAATAAACAAGCAAACAAGTGTATAAATGGCTGTAGTGGCTGCCATTCCTTTTGTTGACTTGATAAGAAACACTGCCATCAAGGGCAAAATTTGCAAGGCATGCATACCCAAAAAGTGCGCAATTCGCAGATCACCGGCAATCGTGCTCCAGTTTAAAACTGGAATTCCGGGTCCTCCATCGGCGGCACCTACCGTGTGTGCCATGCGGCTGCCCATGGCAAAGCCCTGAAAAGAAAAAACGATAAACAGCAGCAGCCCGGCCCGAATGGCCAATAAATACGATGGGTGTAATTCCGGAAAAGGGTTTGAAAAAAAGCGGACAGCTACAATGCCCACCATCAACGTAGCAAAAGTGGCTCCGGTGGCCATCAACCCATACATAAAGGCATTAAATGGAGTGGATACATTAAAATGCGATGCTTCTCCGCGATTGGCACGCCAGGCAATGTAGATGATTTCCAAGCCCAAACTAATCACCAATCCCCATTCGACAATACTTTTTTCGCGCATGGGCTGAATATAGCCGATGAGCCAAGCCACCGTTAAGCTTAAAATCCCAATAGAAGCGGCAAACTTGAATGGTTTATACCAGGCATTTACACCCGCAACCTGAACCTCGGTGCTGAGGCTGAGAATAAAGAACACCAGGGAAAGGGCCACATGAAGAAAACCAAAATAAAATAAGGGCTCACTTCTCGACTTTAGCAAAAAAAGTGTTTCCATAATCAATTTATTGAGGCTGCGCTAAGGACTTCTTAATGCCTTTCATGATGGCCGAAGGCGTAATTCGGGGCAAGAAACTCAACAAGCGGTTTCCGGCACCCACCACCTTCACGCCCTTGCCTTTGAGCAAAAATTCCACACCGGTATGGGCCACACTCACCGCACTGGCCGGCTTATTTGTTTTGTATGCGCGGGTTTTTAGCATAGGCTCGGTGGTAAATCCCGTGTCAACTGGCCCCGGACACAAGGCCAGCACCCGCACGCCATTTTCTTCCAATTCAGAATCCAGTGTTTCGCTTAAGGCCAGGACGTAGGCTTTTGTAGCCGAATAAACCGAGTAATACGGAAAAGGCAAAAAGGATAGCAAGGAGGCTACATTCAAAATTTTTCCATCGTTTCTCGAGGCCATCGAACGCCCATATAACTTGCAAAGCAGCGTTAAACTACGCACGTTCAGGTCAATCATCTTCAATTCCTCAAGGGCGTCCAATTCGAGGAATTTCCCGTAAAGTCCCACGCCGGCATTGTTCACCAAATGACTAACAATCCAATCGTTTTCCTCGGTGGTTTTGTAAACCTTCGCCACTTCCCGCTCATCGCTCAAATCGGCTACGATGCAGTGCACTTCCACTCCGCACGAAGATTCCAATTCTTGCTTTAGGGCCAATAGTTTTTTCTCGCTTCGGGCTACTAAAATTAAATCGTATTTCTTTTGAGCAAGGATTCTGGCCATTTCCAGGCCAATTCCCGAACTGGCACCGGTAATCAAAATGTATTTTTTCATGGCGTTTAAAAATTAGGGTTGATAGCGACTCCATTCTTCGCTGCGTCCGAACATCGAAATGCCCACGAATCCGCGGATAGAAATGGTGTTTTTGTTTTTCAAAGTGATTTTGCATGAATACGTTTTCCCCTCTCTGGGATCGTAAATGGTTCCGTCAACCCAGGTGTTGTCGCCACTGTAAGTAAAGCCAATCAAAATGCTCGAACCCACCAATTCACGGCTCCTTAATTTGGGGTCTAGATTTTTAACATCTTTACTGTTCTCGCCTTCGCCCCAAGTAATGCGACCATTGTAGATATTTCCCAGTTTGTAAATTTTAATTCTGGCGTCCTTTTTCTCGTTTATCCATTCTCCCAGTAATACATCTGCTTGTGCCAGAAGAATAGGGCTTCCGAGTAATAAAAAGCCCAAGAGAAGTGAAAAGTGCTTGGTCATGATGATATGAATTTTAGGGTTTATTTTTCAGTTTTTTCAATATGTGGCGGAATGAGTTTGTACACCACCGGAGTTACAATCCTCGAGAGCAGTGTAGAACTGATCAAACCTCCAATAAGCACAATGGCCAATGGAGCGATCAATGGGTTGGTGGAAATGGCAATCGGAATTAAGCCGCCAATCGCCGTGAGTGAAGTCAAAACAATGGGTAAAAAGCGCACTTCGCCCGCTTCGCGGATGGCTTCCTCTAAGGTTTTTCCCTCCGCCCGAAGCTGATTGGTGAAATCGACAAGCAAAATCGAGTTCTTTACTTCAATCCCCGCAAGGGCAATTAAACCAACAATGGCCACAAACGAGAGCGAATTGCCGGTAATCCACAGGGCTGTGAGTGCGCCCACCATACCCAAGGGAATCACCGACAGCACGATGATCGTACTCTTGAAGGTTTTGAAAAGCAAGACCAATACGGCAATAAACAAGAATACGGTGATAAGAATGATGGTGTTAAACCCGTCGAACGACTCTTTGCGCGACTCAAACTCGCCACCCATCTCAAATTGATA
>CANHCM010000161.1 GCA_947459155.1 Bacteroidota bacterium
ACTCAATTTTGTTTCACTTAATCGAACGCGACCATGAAAATCGAACAAATGTATACCGGCTGTTTGGCCGAAGCGGCATATTACATAGAAAGCAATGGAGAAGTTGCCATTATTGACCCTTTGCGCGAACCGAATCCATACATTGAAAAGGCGAAACTGAATGGTGCAGAAATAAAGTATGTTTTAGAAACCCATTTCCACGCTGATTTTGTTTCGGGTCATTTGGATTTAGCCCAGAAAACCGGAGCTAAAATCGTGTATGGCCCCACTGCAAAACCCAATTTTACCGCTCATGTGGCCGAAGATAACGAGATTTTAAAATTGGGTAATGTTCAAATTAAAGTATTGCATACGCCCGGACATACCATGGAGTCGAGTACGTATTTATTAATGGATGAGCAAGGAAAGGAAGTGGCTATTTTTACCGGAGATACATTGTTTATTGGTGATGTTGGCCGACCCGATCTGGCTGTAAATTCTAATTTAAGTCGCGAAGATCTTGCCGGATTTTTGTATGATTCATTGCACAATAAAATATTGACATTGCCCGAATCCATTGTTATTTACCCCAATCATGGCGCCGGCTCGGCCTGTGGAAAAAACATGAGTAAGGAAACTTTCGATACACTGGGCAATCAAAAAATGCTCAATTATGCTTTGCAACCTATGAGCAAGGCTGCATTTATAGCGGTAGTTACTGATGGTTTAGTTGCTCCGCCGCAGTATTTTCCTAAAAATGCAGTGTTGAACAAGAACGGTTATGAAGCCTTTGATCATGTGCTGCAAAAAGGTCTAACTCCCTTGAATGCACCAGAGTTTATAACTATACGTGAGAGTTTACAGGCATTGGTGATTGATGCGCGTAAAAAGGAAGCATTTTCAAAAGCCCATATTCCCGGTTCGTGGTATATTGGTGTGGAAGACAGTTTTGCGCCCTGGGTTGGTGCGCTGGTAGAGGATTTGAAGACGCCCATTTTATTTTTGGCTGATCCAGGTACCGAGGAGGAGGTTGTAACACGCCTCTCCCGTGTAGGATACGACAACGCTTTAGGGTATTTGAATGGAGGAATAAAGGCGTGGATTAAATCGGGAGAAACGACTCAAAAACTGGAGGAAATATCGGCGCCTGATTTTGCTGTAGAATATTCATCAGAGAATATGCATTTACTGGATGTTCGTCGCAGCAGTGAGTTTGAGTCTGAACACATTGTTGGCGCTGAGAATTTACCACTTGATTTTATCCATTCTGAATTTTCAAAATTGGATGTAAATAAAACCTATTATGTGCATTGCGCTGGAGGCTATCGTTCGGTTATTGCCTGTTCGGTTTTGAAATCAAAAGGCTTCAGCAAAGTGATCAATATATTAGGTGGATTTAAGGCCCTGAAGGAAACACCATTAGAGCGAACGCAATTTGTGGCTCCTAAAACGATGCTTTGAATTGAAATGGAATCTGTAGGAATGAGCCTTCGGGCGTATTTTTTTAATTTTCCTTAAAGTAAAGTTTACAATCATCAGTATACACAAAACATATCGCACTCTTATCCTGAGACAACAGATTAATAAATTACAGTAGCCCCATCATTTCGATAAATGCAAAGGGATTGAAAACTTTAAGGCAATCATATTCTTCAGAAGTGAAAATTTAATACAAGATTATACATTGTCATATTCACTTTATTATGAACAAAGCGCATAGTGTCGTAAACTTCACCTAAGCGACTTTTATGAACCACTAAAAATTGGAAGTTAAAGTCACGCAAGAGCCCTCCAGGATGGTATTGAATCTCCAGATTAAACTGGTCATAGGAAGGCATGGCGTATTTATTGGCTTCTGCGTTTTTCACATCTGGTAAAATAAAACGTCCAGCAGAAATCTCGATTCTTAATTTCTCCTGTAAAGTAATCCAGGAAAATTTAGCGTTGAGTGCTTTAACACCCGAAAAGCCTTCGTTACGCTCTCGGGGCATGAAGGTGTAGAAAGGATCTCTGCCCCATTCGCGAGGCATTAAGTATCGCCCATCATTACTGATTTGCGTGAAATTCACTGAGCCGCTCCATTTTTTCTTTTTCTCAACACCTAAGCGGAAACTAAACACATTGGTCTGAGCACCGTGCTGAAAGTAGGTCTTTGATGGATTGGAATTCCCACCCTTATTTACCGAATTCTGAAAGATAAACTGTGCACCTGAAACCAGGTATACTGATTTTTTATTCAAGACTTTAGGATTCCAATCGGCCTGAAAGAGCGCAGTGTTGAATACGTTATCTACAAGCTGATTCCAAATCTGAACTTTAAGTGATTGCGCTATCGTGCGTTGAACTCCTGTAATGAGCAACCATTTGCTTTCAATATTTCCGGCATAGCCAGATTTGGTGCCATCAGGATTAAGGCCAGCCGGATAAATACCCATTGACTCTCCGACTGAGTACCAACGCACGGTGCTTCGTGGTGAAATATCCCAAATGAGCGAATTATGGAATTTCCAGTTCTTCCATTCATTCCATTCGGTGTAAATTCCTTCAACCAATGTTGGACGCATTCGTCCATCCTGTGGATTAATGAACGGAGAGTTAAAATGCTGCTTTCCTAATCTTATGAAAGACCTTTCATTGCCATAGCGCAAATACAAATCTTCCAGGCGATCTAAATCTGCATGATTGTTGGGGTTTTCTACATCAAACAGACCCACTTCATAACGGTTGGGAAGACCCGACAAAGAATCACTTTTCTTCAAATCAGAAGACCCCAAATTGTAAATAAAATAGCCGGAAATACCCACTGAGAAATTTTTGAATTTGGGTGTTTCATAACCTATTCCTAACCCAAAGGCATTTGCAAAATAATCATCAAGCCCGAATGCATTATCGGTCGACATAAAGAAATATCTGCTGTGTCCATAAAAATTACCTCTCCGAAAGAAATCTCCCACTGTAGAGTCTTTTTTAGAGATTGAATCCTGTTCAAAAGGATTGGCCACTGTTAAGCCATAAAAACCCAAGATTAAAAAAATAGTAAATAAAATTCTCATGGTCAAAATCCAGCTTTTATGTAGGCCCAACCTTGTTCTTGTTTAACTACAATCTCTGCAATTCCCATCAGCACAAAGTTAGTGTTTGGGAGGATGGATTCTCGTGAAACATTACGTTCGCGCATGGTGTTTTCGCACGCAACAAATGAAACACCACGCTGAAACAATACGGAGATGTCATCAACAACGGTAGACTTTCCCACGGTGAGAAAGTCCAAACCTGGTCCATGACAAACTACTTCGATCATAGCAGAGTCTTTCCAACCATTTTTCAAATTACTCAATTGCTTTATTAAACTCTTCCAAACCTGTGGATCTGAGGAAGTCAATTGCATCACAATTTTGTGCTCAGCCAAGCTTACTTGCGTGAATCCCTTCTGAGCATGAACAGACCCAACCGTCAGGAAGAGTAAACTTATCAATAAAATTCGAAAGTGTAGTTTCATTTTGAAACAATTTTATTTTTTGAGTAAAACTCTTTGATGGGTTTAAATGGGCCGTATTTATGCTGCATTTCTGAGAAAGGATCAGCATAAGGACCAAACGGATGATCAATAGGCTTTTTACTGATATCTGGCCAGTCGGCTGAAAAGTCTTTATAAGGTCGATCCTGAGAATTCACAAAAGCTGCAATGTCCCAGGCTTCCTCTAAACTAAGTTGTTGAAAGTCGTGATTACTCCCTTGTGGCATATTGTTTTTAACATATCCTGCAAACCGCGAAAGCCTAAAAAGTCCTGCACCTTGATTGTAACTATTTCCTCCCCAAAGGGGTGGAAATATGTACGTTCCATCATCACCTACAACGCCTTCGCCATTGGATTGATGACAAGACTGACATTTCTCTTTATAGACAATCATTCCTAATTGTGGATTTGCCGCTCTATCGATAAACGGTATTTCTTCAATGCCTGAACCTACTGGCTTTTCTGATTTTTTTACATCCTTTCCCAACCAATTAATGTATGCTACGATGGCCTTCATTTCCTTACTATTGGTATCTAAAGGATGACCATTCAAACTTCGCTCAAAACAATCGTTAACTCTTTTTAGCACCGACTCCATTTGACCACTTCGTGCACGCATTTTTGGATATGTGGCATACACCGTGGAGTAATTATTCCCAAAAGGACGAGTACCACCATCTAAATGGCAATTCTGACAGTTTAAGCCATTGAAATCCTGCTGAATAATGCCTTTAGGGCCATAGTAGTGACCTGTTTTAGAAATCAGTGTGTATCCATATCTAAGCAATTCATTGTTATCGAGCTGAGCCCAATTCAATGTGTCTGGTGCCTTCCATGGAAGTGTTGAAGGGTCTGTTGGTTCGACAACATCCTTACGGCGGTGTGGTATCTCGAAAAATTCAAGGGCGAGAAAAAGAATAATTCCAGCCACAGAAAAAAACAATAAATCGGCTATCTTTTTCATGATTATTCGCTATAAAATCCTTTCCTCTTCAGAGTAGAAATGCCACCTGCAAGCTCAAGCAAATTATTAAAACCGGCATTTTTCAGTTGAGTTATGGCTCTTGAACTTCTGTTTCCAGAGGCGCAATAAATCAAAATCTCCGTATTTAAATCAAATCTTCTTACGTTCATTACAAAATCCGGCTTAAGAAAGTCGATGTTGATTGCGTTTTCCAAATGGCCTGTGTTAAATTCAGGCTCAGTCCGAATATCGATGACAATTACTCCTTGATTACTTGCCCTTTGAAGAAATTCTGATGGAGTTAATTGCAAACTCTGCGCCTCTATTCCGAAGGAAAAAGCAGAGAAAATAAATGTAAAAGTTCGATTCATACTGAGCGTTTTGTTTAGTGCGGAAGTTTTGGACGTAGATAGCTGTATACCCAGGTGCCCAAAAGTGCACTGAGAATAGCCGCAATAATCACAGGATAGCCAGCACCCAGTAGAGCATATAGCGGTCCAGGACAAGCACCGGATAATGCCCAACCCATCCCGAAAATTGTTCCTCCAATGATTGAACCTTTGTTAAACTTTTTACTTGGAATAATAATAGGTTCGTTGTCCAATGACCTTAGCCTAAAGTGCTTCAGCAAATAAACCGATATAGCTCCTACAACCACGGCAGAACCAATTATTCCGTACATATGGAAACTTTGAAATCGAAACATTTCCTGTATGCGAAACCAGGATACAGCCTCTGTTTTAGTTAAAACCAGTCCAAAAATGACTCCAACAAAAAGAAATTTAATATTTTTCATAGAGCCTTAGAATTAAAAAACAGTATATAACCATGGGGCAATGATCCATGTCATCAATAAACCCCCAATGAAAAAGAAAATTACTGTGACCAAAGAAGCCCATTGTAATGACGATAAGCCCATAATGGCATGGCCCGATGTGCAGCCACCTGCATAGCGGCTTCCGAAGCCAATCATGAATCCTCCGAGCACAATCACAACAAATCCTCTGGCAGAAAACAAGGTTTCCCAATTGTATACATCAGAAGGAATTAATCCATCGAAAGACTGAATTCCAAGCGCTTGAATATCGCGAATGGTTTCTGCTGAAATAGCAACAGGTTGACCATTACTCAATAGAACTCCTCCTATAAAACCTCCCACTAAAATTCCGGCAGCAAAGAATAAATTCCAGGATTCCTCTTTCCAATTGTACTGTAAAAAAGGAATTTTAGCCGGTGCGATTGCTGCACACGTATGACGCAGCGATGAAGAAATACCCAACAATTTGTTTCCCAGAATAAGAAGAATCGGGACTGTAAGTCCTATGATTGGCCCACTCACATACCAGGGCCAAGGCTCAAAAATCCATTGCATCGTTTAGTCTTTCAATTTAAAGGTTAACAAAGGTTTATACACATGATTCACCAAATCGGCTGATACACAACCATTGATGATTTTGCTGAGACCGCCACGTTGCATACTTCCAATCGCAATTAATTCAATATCGTTCGCAGCAGCATATTGTATTACGCCTTCTTCCAGGTCGTCAGCATTGTGAATCTTGAATACTACGTTTTTGATACTGTGTTTTTCAGCAAAGGCCTTCATGTGTTTGCGTGCTTCATCGTCAGACAGAAAGCGAGAAGCTGTATTTATTCTTACCAAATGGAGTTCAGCATCAAACACCTTTTGAAGCTCTAGTAACCGTTCACAGTGCGGTATATCATCTTCCAAAAACGAACTGGCTAACATCATAGATTTGAAGGCGATTTCAGACCGTTCACACTTTAAAGTCAGCACTGGAACTGAGGAATTCATCGCAACGTATTCCCCGTGTGAACCTGAAATAAGTTCTTTCATTCCGCTGGCTCCATGTGTAGCCATAACAATTAAATCAATCGCCTCTGATTCGCTGTATTTTACCGTTTCATCGTTTACGTGACCAAAGCGGACAATTGGGATCACTTTTAACTGTTGATCAAAGACCCATGTTTCAAAACGTTTAATGGCTTCTTCTCGCCTCTTAATAAATTCACTCACATCCATTTCTCCATCATCTAACAATTCGCCATTCTTCGTTTTTAAGATGTGCGAAGGCAACTGAATAACATGCAACAGATGCAAGGCTGCATTGGTCTTCTGTGCTACTTTAATGGCCAGATC
>CANHCM010000162.1 GCA_947459155.1 Bacteroidota bacterium
AATAGCTGTAGTTGGCCAAACGAGACTCGGTATGCTGCTCGATGTATTGAAAACAGTAGGCCAGAGCCATGTCGCCGTGGCGGTGATGGTGTCCGTACGACTCGCCATCGGTGGCTACGTGTACCAACTGTGGACTGTTGTCGCTACCACTAAAGCCATCATTCAGGCGATGGGCAAGCTCCTTACCGTTGTCGAGCAAACCTTTAAATGCAATGTCTTGTGAAATGCCGCCATCGTAGAAAAAGAGGACAATCTCCTTTCCCGAAGGGAGTTTGCAGGAATAAGGCTTACGGGTATTGATGCGCTCACCGGAAACATCGGTCCAATGCTGCGTTTCGGCCAACTTCACGCGATGCGCCTGTCGTGGTGCCAAAATCGTAAAGCGGATACCGTGTTCAGCCAAAACCTCCAAAGTCTCAGTATCTACCGCTGTTTCGGCCAACCACATGCCTTCCGGAGCCCGTTTAAACCGCGACTCAAAATCGCGAATGCCCCAGATTACCTGCGTTTCTTTGTCGCGACGACTCGCCAAAGGCATGATGATGTGGTTATACACCTGTGCCAACGCAGAACCATGTCCGTCGAAGTACGACAAACTCAACTTATCGGCCTCAATAACAGAGCGATACGCCTCAGGAGCATACTGCTGCATCCATTGAAGCAGCGTAGGCCCGAAATTGAAGCTCATTCGCGCGTAGTTATTGAGAATGTTTACGATATTCTTGTTCTCGTCGAGAATACGCGACGCACCATTGGGACCATAACATTCATGGGTGATGCGCTCATTCCAGTCGTGATACGGATATGCAGAATCCTGCTGTTCTATGACCTCCAGCCAGGCATTTTCGCGAGGCGGTTGATAAAAATGGCCATGAATACAAATGTATCTTTCCATGTGAGTAGGGCGTGCAAATAACGAAATAAATGTCAATCCGACACTTTGGGTAGCCCGGCCAGCGGGATGACAGGATGCGCTTCGCCTTAAATTTTTCGTATCGCACTGACAATCAACGCAACCGTTTATTCACAAGCCGTGAGTAATTTTCCCAATAGAGCCATCGTTATTTTGTTAGATTTGCAGAAACCACGAAATCCCGTTCACTATGCAGGATGCACACTTCGACGATGATCTTTCACCCGTGGTAAACCGTTTCGAACAGATGCTCCGCAACAACGAGGCATACTACTTCGAAAAGCATGATCTGGAAGATATTGTAGATTACTACATCAGTGGTAATCATCATCAAAAGGCCATGAAAGCCATCGGATTCGCCAGAGGCCAGTACCCCGATTCTACCTTTTTTATCCTGCGTAAATCGCAACTGCTCGCCGCTGATGGCCAGTACGACAAAGCCTTACGCATGCTGTCAGACATCGAGATTTTCGAACCCGGAAATCCCGAAGTCCACATCACCCGCGGAAGCATCTTCTCCATGACCGGCCGCCCGATCGACGCCATCGAAGCCTACAAGGCAGCCCTGCGCATCGACCGCCGAATGGAAGAAGTGTACCTCTTCATTGCCTTCGAGTTTCAGAATATGAACAAATACGCGCAGGCCGCACGGTACCTGCGCCGTTGCCTCGAACTGAACCCCGACAACGAAGCCGCACTCTACGAAATGTCGTTGTGCTTCGACATCAGCAATAAGGTAAAGGGCGGAATTCGCTTTTTCAACGATTTCCTCGATAAACACCCGTACTCCAAAGTGGCCTGGTATGCACTGGGTCAACTTTACAGCAAGCAGCAAAAGTTCAAGCTGGCCACCGAAGCTTTCGACTTCGCGCTGGTAGTCGACGAAGATTTTTCCGCCGCCTGGTTCAACAAAGCAAACAGCCTCGCAGCCCAGGAAAAATACGCCGAAGCCATCGACTGCTACAAGGAAACATTTCGGCTAGAAGAACCCGATGCAACGAGCTTTCTCTACATCGGCGAATGTTACGAGAACATGGAGCAGTACGACGAAGCCTTCCGCTATTACCAAAAAGCGACAGAGCTCGACGAATATCTGCCCGATGCATGGGTTGGACTCGGCGTCGTTCTTGATTTTCAGGGTAAAACCTACGAAGGACTTCCATACGTGCGCAAAGGCATCACCATCGACCCGATGAGAGGGACGTTCTGGTTTATTCTCGGCGACATGCAACTTAAGCTCGAACGCAAGGAAGACGCGGAAGAAAGCTATAAGAAAGTCATCGAACTGGAACCCGACAACCCTGAAATCTGGATTTTCCTCTCGAACCTTCTTTTAGATATGCTTCGTAAAGAAGAAGCGCTTGATGTCATCCTGGAAGGGCAAAAAACACTGCCCGACGATGCCCGCATTCTCTACCAGCTCGCAGAAGTACAACTTCACAATGCACTTACGCAAGAAGCCCTGGTATCCGCCGTGGCTGCTTTGCACCGTAATTTTCCACTGTATGAAAAAATTGCCGACGAACTGCCACGTTTCGGAATGAATGCTGAAATTCGCCGGCTCATTCAATCGTATAATAATCCACATGAACGTTAACCTTCCTTTTCTGCCCGAACGCAGCCAAAGGCCACGCCAAAGCGGCGTAACCATGATGATGGACAAAGGCCTCAGCTTACGTCAGGCGGAAGATTTCATAGAAAGCTCAGGTCATCTCTCCGACCTCATTAAACTGGGTTTCGGGACCTCTGTTGTGAGTAACAACCTCAAAGAGAAAATTAAACTTTACCAAAACGCCGGACTTAAAGTTTACCTCGGTGGTACGCTGTTCGAGGCATTCTTAATCCGCGGGAAATTCGACGAATACATCCGCTTCGCAAAAAGCCTTGGACTCGACACCGCCGAAGTTTCCGATGGATCGATTGTGCTTCCGCATGAAGAGAAGTGCAAGTACATCAGCAAGTTAGCTAAAGAGTTTACCGTACTTTCCGAAGTAGGCTCCAAAGAAGCCGGAATTCTCATTGCCCCGGCAAGATGGATTTCCATGATGAAATCGGAACTCGATGCCGGCTCATGGAAAGTCATCGCTGAAGCCCGTGAAAGCGGAAATGTCGGCATATACCGCCCGAACGGCTCCGCGCACGTGGTGCTGGTGAACCGGATTGTCAGTAAAATTCCACCCGATAAAATCCTGTGGGAAGCCCCGATTAAATCGCAGCAAGCCTGGTTTATCAAGCATTTTGGCTCTAATGTAAACCTCGGGAATATCGCTCACGACGATGTGATTCCGCTCGAAACACTTCGTTTAGGCTTACGCGGCGACACCTTCTTCCAGTTTTTACCGGAAGAATACCACAAACTCAAGCAAGTTGCACCATGAAAGAAATGAGCGTTCTGGAATTCAAAAAGATGCGCGACGATGGAACCCCTCATCAGCACATCGATGTGCGCGAAGCCTTTGAATACGACCACGTGAATATCAACGGAGAGCACATTCCGATGTCGCTTGTTCCCATGAATCTCGATAAAATTCGCAAAGACGTGCCGGTAATCGTGCAATGCAAGAGTGGCGGCCGCTCCGGACAGATTTGTCGTTTTCTCGAGCAGCGCGGTTACGACAATGTTTACAACCTCAAAGGCGGAATTATGGCCTGGGTTGCAGAGATTGACCCCAGCTTGCCACAGCCTTGAGCCAACGTTACGGATTACTAGGGAAATCGCTCAAACACAGCTTCTCTGCTGATTACTTTCGGGAGAAGTGGAGCGCATTAAACCTCGGCGAACTGGAATATCACCTGTTTGAAATTCCCAATATTGGTCTGCTGCCCGAACTCATCGCGCAGCAGACCAGTCTACGGGGTATGAACGTTACCATTCCTTACAAAACCGAGGTCATTCCCCTACTCCATTCAATCAGTCCGCAAGCGGAAGCCGTACAGGCTGTGAACACTTTGGTATTCGAGCGCGGAAGCACAATTCGCATACATGGCTACAATACCGACATTGATGGGTTCTCCGGCGAAATTCGACCTTTACTCAAACCGTGGATGGACCGCGCATTGATTCTCGGCGATGGCGCAAGCAGCCGAACAGTGCGGTACGTATTGCAGCAAATCGGACTCGAAACCCTACGCGTCAGTCGCAAAGGCTGCGAAGATGGATTGCTTTGGTCAGATCTTAACGAGTATGTCATCAAACACCATCCACTCATCGTAAACACCACGCCAATCGGGCAATTCCCGGCAATCGACGAATTCCCGCAGCTGCCTTACCACGCCCTCAGCAACGCACACCTGCTCTTCGATTTAGTGTACAATCCCAACCCGAGCCGATTCCTCATCGAAGGCGCAAAGCACGGGGCCAAAACCCAAAGCGGACTGGGAATGCTCAAACTGCAGGCCGACAAAAGCTGGGAAATCTGGAGCGCAACCCATTGATTTTCTCCGGCTGAGTAGTTAAAAACCAAACACACCATTCCATTCTTCTGGAGGGTTTGTTGGGCGCCTGCCCCGCTGAGCCTTTCGTTACGTTGATGTTCCGTTCCGGGCACCGCGTGTTTCGCTGCTACTCCTCAAAACAGAGCCGCCCTCCCACGCTCATGCGCTCCCGCTCTCACTCTGTTTTTCGGGGTATTCGCTGCACCCGCTGGCGCAGAAAGAATCGCAACCACTGGGGCTTCAGCCTTTCACCGCAGATTTTCAAAACACCCGAACGTTCTGAATTGCACATCAAATCCCACCCATCGGAAAATACGTTTCCGCCGTTTTAACCAATTAACCCCGTTCTAACGCTCAGTATCGTCTCTCACCCGCGAAGAGAGATGCGAGAGAGAGGTCTCCACCAACACCTTCACAATCTTCCGACCTAATCTATTGCTCAACCACTGTTCAATTTTTCGACGTTCGGCAAGGCTCAATGCTTTGCGGCTTTGCAGTAAAACCAGGGTATACTGAAGCGGAATGGCTGAACTGTCGGTATAACTGAGCATGGTTCGGTACGACAACGACCGAATTTCAGGGTAAAACGACTTGAGCTCCTGCAAAAGTCTTCCGCCATCGGCTCCATCAAGGCGCACACTGTCGTATTGCGCTTCCTTTTGGGAGATCTTTTGCTGCAGCATGGCCAACTCTTCACGCAAGCGGTAAACTTCAGCATTGGGAATATCATCACCACCCAAGGCAATCCCTTGTTCGATCACAACACTGGCTTCACGAAGATCAAAGTCGGCCAGTTTATTCTTCACAGTGGCCCTTTGTTCTTCGCTTAATCCCAAGCCGCCAAAAACCAATTGTATCGATCGTTCTCCGCCGTCAATATTGTGTTTCAGGAGGTAGTTGCCTTCCACCCTACTCACATTCTGCACATAGCGATTGGCCTTTTGAATAAATTTCTCCTGCTGAACCAATTTCCACCCAAAATAAATACTTGGCAATAAAACAATGGAAATAATAAGAGTAATGGTTCGATCAATTCTAAGTTTACGTTTTTCCGGAATTTCGCCACGAATAGGAAACTTAAGAACTTGAGAAATCCATACCGAAGCAATGGCAATAAATATGGTATTGATAAGAAATAAATACAGAGCCCCAAAGAGATAAGTCCATTGTGCAGTGGCTAAACCATAACCCGCCGTGCACATGGGCGGCATTAATGCGGTAGCAATGGCTACACCGGGTAATACATTGCCTTTCTGGCGGCTGCTTATAGCTACAATTCCCGCCAATCCACCAAACAAGGCAATTAATACATCATAAATGGTGGGTGATGTTCGGGCTAACAATTCAGAATACGCAGTAGAAATGGGACTAAGTGAAAAATAAATGGTCGAAGCAATCAGGCTTGCAGCAATGGCAAACAGGAAATTCTTCAGCGATTTTCGCAACAATTCAAAATCGTAGGTGGCAATGCTATAGCCGATTCCATTAATAGGCCCCATGAGCGGCGATATCAACATGGCTCCAATAATTACGGCCGTGGAATTCATATTTAATCCAACCGAAGCAATAATGATGGCAAAAATTAAAATCCACAAATTCGTTCCCCGAAAAACCACGCCCTTACTAATTTCCTGATACACCAATTCAGGATTTTCCAATTCATCGTCGAGATTAAAAAAGGCCAGTAATTTCTTGAGCAATAAATATGGCTTCATGGTAAATCGGAATTGGTGTTCTTGGCAAATTACTGCGAATGTGGATAAGTTGATCGACCCATTGCGCCTGATCAGCCCTATTTTTGAAAAATGGAAAGTCGTTCATTAACACATTATGAGGAAGTCAGGAAACGGTTAGACCTGATTCGCAATACCTTAGATGTCTTACGAAAGCTCCCCGAGTGTCCTTCAGCACTCCGAAACTGGATTCGCCCCGAAGACCTGAACCAGGAATACAGCAACTGGATTCAACTGCTTTCGCAGCTCAGTGGAACCGAACGTGACTTTTTCAAGCCGCACTGGGTGCCGGTTCACTACGGTGACGAAACCATTTTCGTTGATTTGGAAAGCCCACATTTAAGAACCTTCACCGCCCTCTATTGCGATAGCGACATTGAAGACATTCCGCCCTTTGAGGGTGAGACCTATGAGATTATTCCGATCTGCGACAGTTTCAATGA
>CANHCM010000163.1 GCA_947459155.1 Bacteroidota bacterium
ACATTGTGGCACCGCGCAACGAGGCGGTAAAAGCTACGCTGGATGGCACGGTGGTTTTTGCCGGCTGGACATCCGAGTTCGGACATGTGATTCACATTCAGCACGCCAACAACCTGGTTTCGGTTTACGAGCACAACGCGGTTCTGCTGAAAAAGGAAGGTGAGGTGGTAAAGGCCGGTGAGGCCATCGCCATTACAGGCAATTCGGGAGAGCTGAGCACGGCTCCGCATTTGCATTTTGAGTTGTGGTTTGATGGCGACCCGGTTGACCCCAGAGATTTGATGGTGTTTTAAGAGCCATGCGCAACCATCGGGCATTTTTGAATAAGTGAGCAGGAAGCGTCAATAAACCCTAATTTTGAGGCTGTTTATGGGAATCAAATCATTGTTGGCCAAACCGCTGGCCGCCTACACTGCGTCGAAGATTAAAAAGTGGAGTCTGAACCCTCACCAAACCCAGCAAAAGGAGTTCGGTAAGCTCATCGCCGCTGCACGGAATACTGCATTTGGAAAGGAACATGATTTTGCCTCCATCCGAAACTACGATGATTTCAGAAAGCGCGTGCCCATTCGCGATTATGAGGCATTCCGTCCGTATATCGATCGGATTATCAAAGGCGAGAACGATGTATTGTGGCCGGGTAAGCCCATTTATTTCTGCAAAACTTCGGGCACCACTTCGGGCACGAAATACATTCCCATCAGTAAGCAATCGATTCACAACCACATTGGCTCCACCCGCGATGCTTTGCTCAATTACATTCACCAAACGGGCAATGCGGGCTTTTTGGATGGAAAGCTGATTTTCCTTTCCGGAAGTCCGGTTTTGACAGAGGCCGGAGGTATTCCGCTGGGGCGCTTAAGTGGAATCGTAAACCACCACGTTCCGGCTTATTTGCGCACCAACCAGATGCCGAGTTACAAAACCAATTGTATCGACGACTGGGAAAAGAAGGTGAGGAAAATCGCCGAAGAAACGATAAAGTCGCCCATGACGCTGATTAGCGGTATTCCTTCGTGGGTGCAGATGTATTTTGAGGTGTTGCAGGAAATGTCGGGCGGCAAGCCGATTGGCGAGCTTTTCCCCGATTTTTCGCTTTTTGTCTACGGCGGGGTGAACTATGAGCCTTACCGTGCACGTTTTGAGAAGCTTATCGGACGAAGGGTGGATTCTTTGGAGCTGTTTCCGGCCTCCGAAGGCTTTTTTGCCTATCAGGATGCCTTTCCTTCGGAAGGATTGCTTCTCGTGTTGAATTCGGGCATTTTCTATGAATTTGTGCCGGCCGATGCTTTTTTCACCGAAAATCCGCCCCGCCTTAGCCTCGAAGAAGTTGAGCTGGGCGTTAACTATGTGTTGTTACTGAGCAACAACGCGGGTTTATGGGCCTACAACATCGGCGACACGGTTAAGTTTGTGAGCAAAGACCCTTATCGTGTGATTGTAAGTGGACGCATCAAGCATTTCACTTCTGCCTTTGGCGAGCACGTAATCGCCGAGGAGGTTGAGCAGGCCCTTCGGGAGGCGGCCCTGGGCGAAAATGTGGAGATTGTGGAGTTTACCGTTGCTCCACAGGTAACGCCCGACAGCGGCTTGCCCTATCATGAGTGGTTTATGGAATTCAGCGCACGTCCGGCAAACCCCGACCGGTTCCGTTTGAAGATCGACAAGGCCCTGCAGGAGCGCAATATTTATTACAAAGACCTGATCAAAGGCAATGTTCTTCAGCCATTGGTGATTCGAAGCGTGCAGAAAGACGCCTTTGTGCATTACATGAAATCGGAAGGCAAGTTAGGCGGGCAAAACAAAGTGCCAAGGCTAAGCAACGACCGAAAGATCGCCAACGTTTTGAGCGGAATGGTTACGGAAAGTTGGGGCGCATAAATTTTTGGCACTTTCCTTGCTTTGCGGCCGCCGGCTAAAATTGAACCCGTATGCCCTTTTCTGCACTCCGTAAATTTCGATCGTTTTTTGTGTTGATGACACTCAGCGTTGGCCTTGTAGCTTGCGCCGACGAAGATCCGATAGAACCCGACACCGACCCGCGCGAAAAGTTTGTGGGCAGCTGGACTGTTTCTGAAGAAGTTGCAGGTACGGCCTCGGGAACGTATCCATCAACCGTTAGCCTCGACTCTGCGAACAGTGCTCAAATTCGCATTTCTAACATTTTTAACCTCGGCAATGCTGTATCTGTTTCGGCCACGGTGTCGGGTAACAACCTGAGCATTGGTTCGCAAACGGTTTCGGGCATTGCGATTGCCGGGACCGGCAGCTTTTTAGCCAACAGCTTCGTGCTAAACTACACCGCAAACGACGGCTCCGTTACCGAGTCGGTAAAAGCCACTTATTCACGATAAATCCCCAAGCATATGTATACTTTCCGAACCTCTGCCTTCTTGCTGTTTTTTATTGCCGGCAGCGTTTTGCTTTCATCCTGTGCACGCCGCACCGTAACCCGCGTGGCTCCCGATAAGGTCATCGACCTAAGTGGTCGTTGGAACGAAACCGATGCCCGCCTTTGTGCCGAAAGTTTGGTAAGCCAGGCTCTTGCCGGCGACTGGCTGGGCAACTTCAGCAATGCCAATAAACGTAAACCTGTTGTGGTTGTTGGTCTGGTGAAGAACAAGTCTCACGAACACATCGATACCGACATTTTTATCAAAGATGTTGAGAAGGCCTTTTTGAAGAGCACCATGATTCGTTTGGTTCAGGCGGGCGACAAGCGCAATGAGCTGCGTGGTGAGCGTGCCGACCAACAGGATTTTGCCTCTCCGGAGTCGATGAAGAAGTTTGGGCGCGAATTGGGTGCCGACTTCATCATGCAAGGTGCAGTAAAGTCGATTGTTGACAGCTACGGCCGCGAGAAAACCACCTATTGGCAAGTCGACCTTGAGCTGACCAATCTCGAAACGAATGAGATCGTTTGGATTGGCGATTACAAAGGCAAGAAGTACATTGTAAACTGATCTGTCGGTCATGAAAATTGCGAGAAGCTCCGTTGTTGCGACGGCGCTTCTTTTTTTGCTCCTAAGCAGTTGCCGGCCGTATTATCTTCGGCAGCAAACCTTTCTGCGATTGGTTTCGGAGGAGCGCTACGCCGAGGCTGAAGCCGAATTGTCATCCTCCCGAAGGGCAAAAAAGAAAGAGCGCCATCGTTTATTGTACCTGCTAAACCGGGGTTATGTGGCCTTTCAGCAAGGTTTATATGCTGAGAGTACGCAGTGGTTTATGAAGGCCGACCGCATGGTTGAAGAATACCGTAAGCAGTTGGGCTACGAGGCACTCTCGATTTTGGTGAATCCTGGCGTTAAACCCTACAAAGCCGAAGATTTTGAAGTGGTAATGATGCATTATTTTACCACACTCGCCTTTTTGAAGCAGCGCAATTTTGAGTCGGCTTTGGTAGAATGCCGCCGGATGAATCTCAGCTTGCAGGACATGCACTTTGCCGACAGCAAAAAGCCCCGGTATAAAAACGACGCTTTTGGACATTTGCTGATGGGTTTGAGTTATGAGGCATCGGGCGACGTGAACAATGCCTTCATTGCCTATCGCAATGCGGTTGAGGTTTACCGGAGCGATTATTCCTCGTTTTTTGGATTGAATGTACCACAGCAGCTCAAGCAGGATTTGATTCGTACGGCTTTACGGAATGGCTTTAACGATGAGGCCCGGCGCTGGTCAGACACGCTGAATACGCCCTTGCCCGATTTAAAAAGCAGCAGCCCGGAGGCTGAACTGGTTATTTTGTGGCAGAACGGACTTGGCCCGGTAAAAGAGCAATGGTCGATCGACTTTACCATTGTGCAGCAAGGTGGGCAGTTGTTTTTTAACAATGCCGGATTGGGATTAAGTTTCGCTTTTCCGGTTTCTTCGGTGAGTAGCTCCGACTTGAATAACCTTCAGGCTTTGCGGGTGTTTCGGGTGGCCTTTCCGCGATATGTTAGCCGAAGGCCGGTTTTTCAGCGGGCTGAGGCGAGCATCGGTTCTTTCAAAACAAGGGTAGAGCCGGTGCAGCCGATCGATCAAATTGCATTTAAAAGTCTGGAAGACCGCTTTGCACGGGAGATGAGTAATGCCATCCTCCGCTTTGCGGTAAAAAAAGCCACCGAGTACGCCATTCGAAAGGAGAATAAAGATGCCGGTGCCCTGGTGGGTATTGCCAATGCGATTACCGAACAGGCCGATACCCGCAATTGGCAAACCTTGCCGTACGAGATTGGCTATGCACGTGTGCCGTTAAAAGTGGGCGAAAACAAGGTGGTTTTTCGGGCCGAATCGGCTGGCCGCCGGGCACCATTTATCGATACGTTGTGCATTGAAGCCCAAAAGGGCCGAACATACTTTGAGGTCATGAGCACCATTCGGCCTTAGCGCCACAAAGTGAAGTAGCCTTTTCTGGGCTGGCTTTCGCCCTCAATTTCAATTAAATAGTAATAAGTGCTCTCGGGTAAATCGGCGCCAATCACCAGCCCGGCATTGGCTTTCCCGTCCCAGTCGTTTTGGTAGTTACTGCTTTCGTAAACCTTGTTTCCCCATCGGTCGAAGACGCGCAGCGAGAGTTGTTTTCCGGCCGGAATCTGCACAACAAAGCGGTCGAAGACGCCATCCTCGTTGGGCGAAAAGCCCTCAGGAACAAACACTTCGGGTTCTTTAGCCTTGCAATCGGGGTCGTCGGGACTTAAAAACGTAATTACGACCAGGTCGGAATCGGAGCAGAGCCCGTTGGTAACTGTCCATTCGAGGAAGTAGTTTCCGGTGTTTTGGGCCAGGGCTCCCGAGTTTTGAAACTGAGGTTGGAAGAACAACACTCCACCGTTAAGGCTGCTCCAGACTCCGTTGCCGACCAGCGGAATTCCGGCCTGGAGAAAGAGGGTGTCGTTCAAGCAGCCGATAAGGTCGGGGCCGGCATTGGCTTCGGGTTGCTCGAGGAAGTTCAGGGTGAGCGTATCGGCGCTTGAGCAGAAGTCGTTGCTTACCTCCCAGATGAGCCGGCTAATTCCGGGTTCAATTCGGCTGAAGCTCGCATTAGGATCGTTCGGGTCGGAAAGTGCACCAGAGCCGCTGAGTAGCGACCACGCTCCGTTTCCATCGATGGGGGTTTCGGCTTCCAGCAGGGCTTCGGTTCCGCAAATCACTTTGTCGGACCCCGCATTAACGCCTTGTGGAAAGCTGGCCTTTTGCAGAATCAGCGTATCTGAGCTAGGGCATTGGTCGCCGGTGGTTGAGTAGCTGAGCACGATTTCGCCTTCTTCCATGTTGCTCAGCGTAATCTCAGAGGCCTGCAGGCTGCTTAAATCGGCATTTCCGGCCAACAGAGCCCATTGGCCATTGTCGGGACTGGAGTTCAGTAACAGGGTGTCGTCGCAAACCACTCCGTTCTCATTGAGAATGGTAGCGGTGTCGCTTTGTACGAGCCGAATTACCACCATCGTGTCGCTGAGTGGAGCACAAATGCCATTGCTTAGGCTCAGTTTTATCAGGGCCTGTCCGGCGGATGGCATAACGAGCTGACTGTTGAAGCTTTGTGGGTTGTTGAAGAACGCATTACCGGAAAGAACCGACCAAAGTGGACTCGTAAAGCCACTGGCGATGGGTGAAAGCAGAAGTTCGCTATCGCAGATGGAGGTATCGTTGCCGGCAAAGGGTTCTTCGAAGGGCATCCATAGCACAACCTGAACCGTGTCGGTGCTGCTGCACGCCTGATTGCTCAAGGTGTAGGCAACCAGCAAGGTGTCGTTTTGCGGCGCCGAAAGTTGGGTGTTGTTTCCTTGCGTCTGGCTGAGGCTTCCATTGCCGCTGATCAGGGTCCATGTGGGTATACCGGCGGCAGAAGTGTTTCCTTGTAAGTTGATGGCCGATGCGCAGGTTTCGAGGTCGTTTCCGGCATTGGCCGGGCCGGGCGACTCAAGGCGTTCAACAATCAACTGGTCGACCGTGGTTGGACAAGGGCCATTCGACACGGTGTAAAGCAGAAATGTTAGTCCCGTTTGGAGGTTGCTGAGGGTGGTTTGGGCCGTGTTGGGATTGGCTAGTGTTGCACTGCCACTGAGCAGCGACCAGGCTCCCGTGCCGACTACAGGCGCTGTGGCATTCAGTTCAATGCTCGACAGGCATGTAACGAGGTCGGAACCCGCATTGGCCTGCGAGGGTGGTAAAAAACGCTCAACAATGAGGGTGTCGGTAGAAGCCGGGCAGTTCCCATTGAGGGTTGTCCAGATCAGTCGGTTTTCGCCCGCGCCGAGGTTGCTGAGCAGGCTACTTGCGCTTTGCGGAGCGCTAAGGGTTCCGCCGCCACTCACAATCGACCAGATGCCGTTCCCGTTGGCAGGAGCAGTGGCGTACAAGGCAATCGCGTCGCTGCATATCGTAGTGTCGGGCCCGGCTGCTGCCGGAGATGGCGGTATTTCACGAATCAGGCTTACCTGGTCGGTAGACACCGGACAAGGTCCGTTGCTCAGTGTCCAACGAAACACATTCGCCCCGGGCGCCAGTCCTGAAACCGATGTTGAGGCAGCACCAGCA
>CANHCM010000164.1 GCA_947459155.1 Bacteroidota bacterium
CCTTCCAGGCGGAAATCGAGGCGCGAATGGATGTTGAACAACAGCCGCACACCTCCCGAGGCATAATTGTGCGCCCGGTATTCGGGCAAAAAACGAGTACGGCTTTCAGGAACGGGCGCAAAAACAGGAGCCTCCAACAGGCTGGCCGTATAGTTCGCAAAGAATGGCTGGTTTGAAGCAACCACTTCGGCAAACAAGCCCGGACGAACAATTCCACGCTTGTTGTACCAGGCTTCGTAGGTTGCCCGGATGCGGATAAACTGCAAGCTCCGGCGGGTAACCTCTTTCAGAAAAGAAGTTGAGCCCGGTGTGCTAACCTCCTGGCCATCTACATAACGCACATGAAGACGCAAAGCCGAACCCGATGAGGCATAAAACTTACGGTTTAGGGTGCTACGTTCAGCCAATAGCCATAAGCTCCCGTGATTGAACTCGGTTCGGTCGGCGGTGTCGGCCTTGGTAAAGCTCTCTACCTGATAGTAATCGTCGAACATTCGGCTGCTGGTGAGCCCAATCTTCAATTTGCCGTGGGTGTTCAACGGTAGGGCGATGTTTCCGGTAAACGAGCGGTCGTACTGGATTAGGTAAGAGGGCTTAATTTCCTCGAAGAACGTGGTGGCGCTGTTGAAGAAGTCGAAGTTGTTCAGGGTAAAATCGGCTTCCACCAGAAAGGGAAGTCGAAAGGGGAAGTCGAAGGTGGTTTTTACCTGGGTCGAGCCATAAAACTTTCCGAAATAGGCATTGCCATCGAGAGTAAGCCCAAGTCGGTTGATGCGTTTATAGCGCAAAGCGATAAATCCCGTGTTTATCGGACGCGATGAAAAAAGCCCTCCAAATTGTGCAAACAGATCCTTGTCGAGCTTCATATTCAGCTTAAGCGTGTAGCCGGCCATGCCCGGTTCTTTGCGCGCTGTCGGGTACACTTTTTTAATCCGGTCGTCGAGGGCGAGGCGGAAATAGTGCTTTCGGAACTCCTGCAAATCGGGCAGTTCCTTCCGCGCGCCCATCACTCCTCGAATGTAGGAAGCCTGCGCTCTGTTCAAGCCTTCGATTTGTAAACGGCTGAAATACAGAGAGTCGCTGCGCTGCTTGAAGGCGAACCGCTTTTTAGCCAGCTCATTGGGGTTTTGCCTTCGGCTGATGAGGGCCTCGATTTGGTCGATGCGGTTGAGGGTTTCATGGTAGCCGCCATGCACCATTTCGGCCGACTGCGAAAAGTCGAGAATGCCCACCTTGGGAATCGCAGGGCGGATGATGATCATGTGGTCGTTTTCGCATACGGAGGAATAGCTCTGACGCTCCATGAGCATGTTTTTGATCTGCCCCAGAATGTCATCCTCCTCTGGAGGCCGCATTTCGAAAGCCACAGTAGAACCGATGATGACATCCGGCAAAAAATCCTGATACATGATATCGGCCGGGAAGTTATTGTACAAGCCGCCATCAAAGAGCAGTTTGCCATCCACCACAATCGGTTTGTAAAAAAAAGGGTAGGTGGTCGATGCCCGCATGGCTTGTCCAACATCGCCTTCCCGAAAAACAACCTCGGCTTTGTTGTGAATATCGGCCGCAATGGCCCGGTAAGGAATGAATAGCGAATCGAAGCGATAGCCCGCGGCTGCACTGATGGTTGAGGTGCGTTCTAAAAAGGCCAGATCCATGCTCACCGGAGAGATTATGCTCGAGGGCAGCGTGGTTTTGAAGGTGGAGTCGATGCGAAACTTAATGCCAATCCAGCTTGAATTGGGCTCGCGTTCGCGGAAGTAGTAAACGTACCGTTCATCAATGCGACCAAACACCCAATCGTCGAACTCCCGCGATAAGATGATGGCCTCAATTTCGGCCGGCGTGTAGCCCATGGCATACATGCCTCCAACCAAGGCGCCCATGGAGGTTCCGGCAATGTAGTCGATGGGAATGTTCTTTTCTTCCAGGGCCTTGAGCACACCCACATGGGCTACGCCACTCGAGCCTCCTCCGCTCAACACCACCCCAACAGTTTGGGCAGGAGCTATGCGGCTGAAAACGAATAGACTAACAACAGTAAGGGCTGCGCGAAAAGCCAACATGAACAGGGACCAAAAGCGTATCAAACTTAAGCTTTTCGGAGCCTCGGCTTACCGGCATTGGCCAATAAAATATTGGAATTTTACAATGCCTCCAATCGACTTACAAAGTTCCCCGGCGTTCTTGCTCGCGCTCAATGGCTTCGAACAAGGCTTTGAAGTTGCCTTTGCCGAAGGCGCGGGCTCCGCGGCGCTGAATAATCTCGTAAAACAAGGTTGGACGGTCTTCAACCGGGCGGGTGAAAAGCTGCAAAAGGTAGCCCTGGTCGTCGCGGTCAACCAAAATATTCAGCCGACGGATCTCTTCCATGTCTTCGTCAATTTTTCCTACCCGAGCCTCCAAATCGTCGTAGTATGTTTGAGGCACTTCGAGAAAATCGACACCGCGGCGACGCAGCTCTGCCACCGTTTCAATAATGTTATCGGTAGCTACGGCCACGTGTTGTACTCCGGGCCCATGGTAGTAATCGAGGTACTCTTCGATTTGCGATTTCTTTTTGCCTTCGGCCGGTTCGTTAATCGGAAACTTGATGAATTCATTGCCATTAGCCACCACTTTCGACATGAGTGCAGAGTATTCGGTGGAGATGTCCTGATCGTCGAAGGAGATAATCACCCTAAACCCAAGTACATCTTCATAAAATTTTACCCAGGTGTTCATTTCGCCCCAGCCAACATTGCCAACGCAGTGGTCGACATACTTTAAGCCTACCGATTTAACCTCGGCGGTGCCTTTGGCTTTTCGGTAACCGGGCATAAACACGCCCTTGTAGTTTTTCCGCTCCACGAAAGTGTGCACGGTGTCGCCGTAAGTGTGTATCGATGCGGTACGCACCTCTCCGTCTTCGTCGGTTTTAAGCTCGAGGGGCGCAAACATTTTGGCTCCGCGCTTCACCGTTTCCTCGAGGGCCTTGGCCGCGTCATCTACCCAAAGGGCAAGCACCTTAACGCCATCGCCATGTTTTTTCACATGCTCAGCGATTGGCCCTTCAGGAAGCAGCGAGGCCGTAAGCACCAGGCGTATTTTGCCCTGCTGTAAAACATACGAAGCACGGTCTTTCACACCGGTTTCTGGTCCGGCGTAGGCAATGACCTCGTAGCCCCAGGCATGTTGGTAATAATAGGCGGCCTGCTTGGCGTTGCCTACATAAAACTCGACATAATCGGTGCCCAGTAATGGCAGAAAATCGTCTTTGGAAACCGGGTTTGCTACAGTGTTGGATTCGAGTGTATTCATGGTGTAAATGCTTGATAAGGTGAGGCTTAGTGTGATTCGTCAATCCAGGAGCGCCAGTATTTGCCATCGTCAATTTTGAGGGCTTCTTCGGTCACCTGCAAAGGCTTAAAGGTATCGACCATGACGGCGAGCTCGAGGGTTTCTTTTTTCCCAATCGAACGCTCATAGGCTCCGGGGTGCGGCCCGTGCGGGATGCCAGCCGGGTGCAAAGTGAGCTGCCCGGCCGAAATGTCATTGCGGCTCATAAAGTCGCCATCGACATAATACAGCACTTCGTCGGAGTCGATGTTACTGTGGTTGTAAGGCGCCGGAATCGACTGCGGGTGGTAGTCGTAAAGCCGTGGACAAAACGAGCAAACCACAAAGGCCGATGTTTCGAAGGTTTGATGCACCGGTGGCGGCTGGTGAACACGTCCGGTGATGGGCTCAAAATCGTGGATCGAGAAGGCGTATGGATAGTTGTAGCCATCCCAGCCAACCACATCGAAAGGATGCGTGGCGTAAACATATTCATGCAGAACGCCTTGTTTTTTCACTTTGATGACGAAATCGCCCTTTTCATCGTGGGTTTCGAGGTTCGAAGGCCTGCGGATGTCGCGCTCGCAATAGGGCGAATGCTCGAGCAGTTGCCCGAACCAGTTGCGGTAACGTTTGGGCGTGTAAATGGGGGTAAACGACTCAAGGTACAGAATGCGGTTGTCGGCGTCGTTAAAGTCGATTTGATAAATCATTCCCCGCGGAATCACGAGGTAATCGCCATACGAAAACGGAAGGTTGCCTAAGAAGGTACGCAGGGTTCCGCTGCCGCGGTGGATGAACAGAAGCTCGTCGGCATCGGCGTTTTTGTAAAAGTAGGAGCGGAGTGACATCCGCGGAGCGGCCACACCCAAATGCACATCGCTGTTGATGAGAAGTGCTTTGCGGCTATCCAAAAAGTCATCAGCCGGAGGCACATCAAAGCCCTTTAAACGCAGCGATTTCATGTTCTTCGACACCGCAACCCGGGGCGAAACATCGGTGCTTTTCAGAATTTCTTTGACCTGTGTGGGGCGGTGAATGTGGTACATCAGCGACGACATACCGTCGAAGCCAACCGTTCCGAACAATTGCTCATAATACAAGCCGCCATCGGGTTTCGGCATGATGGTGTGTCGCTTATGAGGAATTTCTCCAAGAGTATGATAAATGGGCATAGCGTGCGAAAGAATCACAAACATACACAATAATGCAAGCTGGCGCAAGGGCTTTTGCCAAATAATAGTTAGCCATACCTATATAATAATGCAAAAAGTTTGGCCTTTCGGCCTGATGGCCAAATGTGTGCTTAGTGCTGCACGCTCAACCTGCAGCCTTTTCGTTGGCCATCGAGGAATACCGCCACTTCGTAATGTCCGGCTGGAAGGCTGTTCACCGGAACCTCGAGCAAGGCTCCCGGCTGTAGCGGTTTTTCGGGCGATTGATAGACGACTTTGCCGCTTAAATCGACCACCACAAAATAGGCTTTCTGAACCGGAGCATTGATGCCGGCACGAATCCAGGCTACTGAATGTGCCGGGTTTGGATAAATGCGTATGAGCTCCGCCTCCTGTGCATCGGCTTCGTCAATGCCGGTTGCGGTAATCACCTGAATGTGAGCCATCGCTGTGTCGCTGCATGTGCCCCGACTTACGGTGAGAACAACCGGGTAAAGTCCGGCCTCCTGATACACGTGTTCAATCTCATTCACCGTATTGAGCAGGGTGCCATCTCCCAAACTCCAAAACACCTGGTCAGCATTGGAGCTCAGGTTGCGCAACACAATAGACTCTTCCTCCATTTTCACTTCGCTGGCCGACACTTCAAGCAAGGCCTCAATTCCGCTTCCGGGCTCTACCGTTACATACTCATCAACCTGAATATTGGCTCCTTCGAGCTGAAAGTGTAAACGATATTCAGCAGTAGGCAGATCGAACACTTCCCAACTTCCAACGAGTGGATTGCGGGTGCCGATTAAGCTGTCGTTGGCATTAAACACCTCTACACTCCAGTTGCCAGAGGTTGGGTTGTTGAACGATATTCGTCCGGAGGCCCCGTCGCAACCCGCATCAAAAGCTTGTACAGTTACACCTTCGTGCACATGTAGATAAAATCGTCCCGAGGTTTCGCCAAGCGGCAAGCTTACTCCGTAAGAGGGCTGCTGCCGTAAATTTTGAAAGGTGCCCGCACTTCGGTCTTCGAGGTAAATCATGGCGGTAGCCGGAAAGTGGTGGATTTCGGCCAAGCGCAGCTGCACAGCACCGGCCGTGGCTAAATGAAGACTCAAAGGAATGGTGTCTTTACCACTCAAACGTGTTCTTCCCTGAATGGCCAATTCCACCCCTTGCTTTACGCTACTCAGCCAGTTGAAACCGGGTAAGGCCGGAACTTTGGGTGCATCAACGCCATCCTGGGCCAGGGCCGAGTTGGCCTGCTGACTAAAATACACCAGCGTTTCGTCGGCCCTTGTTCCACTTACCATGCTCAGTTTAACAAAGGGTATGCTTTCCGGAACCTGCACTACACGCGTATTTAACACCTCCACCCGGTGGGCATTTTTCAGCCGAAGGGTGTCGTTGGCGAAGTTCCTTACAAAGAAGCCTTCCTGTGAGCCTACATACCGGCTGGCGCCATTGATGCCTAAGCCTTCATCTTCGCCCAACGGAAGCCATACGGCAAACTGTCCGTTGTAGCGGTTTCCTTTACCGGCAGTGGCCATCGCGGCCGAAACCTGCGAACTCTGGTCAGAAAATACCAGGTTCCAGTCGATCGGCGATGGATAGGGGTTTCCGGCCAAATTCCACCCGGCCTGAGCATTACTGCTTGTTAAGGCGAAGTTTCGGTTGCCACTGTTCACCAGTCCGCGGGCGCGGATAATCTGGTTTCCTTCGGCGCTGGCAAGGTAAGCATGGGTTTGCAGTAAAGTGGTTTGTGCTTGTTCGCGTGAGGCCCAGCCAGCCCCAAAACCTCCGGCGCTCTCCAATTCGGAGAACTCCCAGATTCCGCTGTTGCTCCAGCCTGTGTTATCGTCTCCGTTCAAGGTGAAATCAGTCTGCATATCAGACCAACTTTGTTGCTGTAAGGCCGAGCTGTAGAGCACAAACTGGTGCCCATTCCCAACAATAAAGCGTTCGATCTCCACTTCGCCTTCGAGGCTTCCTTGTCCGGCGCC
>CANHCM010000165.1 GCA_947459155.1 Bacteroidota bacterium
CAGGTTCGTAAGGACTCAACGCTATCTACTTCTACTTTCTCGAATCGCTCGGTTTGAATCATTTCGGGGTATTTCAGCGAAGAAATAAAACCAGAAATGCAGGTTTTGTTTAGGATTCAAAGCAATTCTGGACCATGTTAAAATTCAATTTTTCGAACCTCAACACCAATCGAAATGCCCCAAATTTCTTGATTCGGAGACTGATAAAATCGAATTTTATTGCAGGCTTTTCCCAATTGAACAGGGCTCCACGATTTTCCGCCATCGCGGGTTTCGTATCCTGAGTGCAAAGTTCCAACATAACCGTGCAAAGCGTCCACAAAACCCAGCCCGAACTCCCGCGCCGATTGGTCGTTGACTAAATTAATCTCTGTCCACGAATTTCCGCCATCGGTCGATTTGGCCACGCGCTGTTGGCTCACCGTAGTGTCGGGATTGTACGACTGAATACTCACGTAAGCCACTTCAGCCGTAGGCATCGAAATCTTCCAGGTGGTCTCGAAAGGCCGCGATGATTGATACACTGGCTTCCAGGAATTTCCGCCGTCGGTGGTTTTTAAAATCAGCGCGTTCGATTTCTCGATGGCCTCGTCGGTCGCGGCGCAAACAAATCCCACATTTTTATCGAGCATTTTTATGTCGAACAACATTTTACACGCCGAATTCATGCTTTTCGAGGTCCAGGTTGTTCCGCCATCGTGCGAAACCATAAACATAGCCGGCGAGCCCACCCGACCAACGGCAAACAGGTGCACTTTGTAATCCAGCTGACCGTGATTGATAAAGGGCTCCTTCACCACATCAATGGCACACAAGCCTTTTACCGCCGGACCGCTGTAAGACAACGGCTTCCACGTTTTTCCGCCGTCGCGCGTGCCGTACAAAGGAATGGTATCGGTTACATTCGGAAAATAGTCGGTGCCCACCGTGCCGGCAAAGCCCGTCAAACTGTCGATAAAGGCAATGCACCTAAAAAACGTCCCTTGTTGTTCAAGCTGCTTCTCCCAGGTTAAACCTCCGTCGCGGGTATGAAAAATTCGCCCGAAACCGTTCACATACCAGCCCCGGTTTTGATCAACAAACACAATATCATCCTGCTTTCCCGGATAAGGCTCTGTGTTCAGTTTTTTCCATTCGCCCTGAGCTACCCTGTCGGAATTTTTGGCTACGGAAACGGCATTCTGCTTTGCCAAACTATCCGATTGGCCCGAAAGAAGCGGCTTTTCATCCGCCTTGTGCATCAAGCGTTTCAGCCTGGACAAATCGCTTGAGCCATCCACAAAAGAGTACAGTAAAACCAAAAGAAATGTGGTCAAAAGTCTTATCATCACGATCAATAAAGCCGCAAAATAAGGCTTGTGCGCTTGATGTTATTTGTCAAAAATTGCCTTTTAGCGGTGTTGTGGATGACCTTCCCCAAGGCCTAAAATCTAAGTTACACGTTGGGAAATCGTTACGAGAGCCTCGAACGAAACCATGAGGTTAAACCGAAAATCTCAGGCATGCTTCTAAACTTTCTGGTAAAAATCAGGTTCTTTGAACACGCGTTATGCAAACACACGATTTCGACCAAAGTAGAGTCATCTTTGAAATGCTCAGTGCATTTGTCCTTAATTCGCGGAGTTTTGACACAACAGGTTCCACCCGCGCTACATGAAAGGCACACGCGTACTTAGAAATTCCCGATTTCGCTTTTTCCTCTGTGGGCGCTTTTTCCTCACCCTGGCCGTTCAAATTCAAGCGGTGTGCATCGCGCTCGAAGTGTATGCCCTCACGGGCGATGCCCTGGCTTTGGGTTTGTCGGGACTTGCCGAGGCTTTGCCCTTCATGCTAATTGTGTTGCCGGCCGGATATTGGGCCGACATTTTTGTTCGGAAACGCATCATCATTTGGGGAGGATTACTCTTCGTGTTGAGTGGCTTACTGCTCGCAGCTCAGGCATTTTCGCCCATCGAAAACCTGCAGGTTCGGCTCTGCTGGATGTACGGCATCATTTCGCTCACCGGACTGGCCCGCGGAATTCTTGGTCCTTCGATTCAGGCCACCGTTTCGAACATTCTGCCCCGTGAGGAGCTGCCCGAAGGCATTGCCTGGAATACCTCGGTTTGGCAGGTGGCCGCAGTGGCCGGACCGGCATTAGGCGGTATTTTGTTTGGATGGCTTGGCGGCACCGGCACCTTCGTGCTGGCGGCTTTCTTGAGTACAGTGGCCTGGCTTTGCTTCTGGGGCATTCCAAAGCACCCGGCAGGCAAGGCGCCCGAAGGCAGCAGCATGAGAAGTCGGCTTAGCGAAGGACTTCGCTTCGTGTGGAAAAAGAAGGTCATTCTGTCGGCCCTGAGCCTCGACATGCTGGCCGTACTCTTTGGCGGAGCGGTGGCCCTACTGCCTCTGTTCAACGCCGAGATTCTCAAAAGTGGCCCCGACGGACTTGGCATTCTTCGTTCGGCGCCGGCTTTGGGCGCGGTGCTCAGTGCCTTGATTCTGGCCCGTAACCCACCCATCAGGCATTCCGGTAAGCTTCTGTTGGCTTGTGTGGCATCCTTCGGCGGATGTATTATCGGCTTCGCACTGTCGGAGTTTTTCTGGCTTTCCTTCGCCCTGCTGTTTCTCAGTGGTGTGTTTGATGGCGTTTCGGTGCTCATCAGAGGAAGCATTGTGCAGCTGTTCACGCCCGATGAGATGCGCGGAAGGGTTTCGGCGGTGAACAGCATCTTTATCGGTTCGTCGAATGAGATTGGCGCCTTCGAATCGGGGCTGGCCGCCAAACTGCTCGGATTGGTGCCATCGGTGGTTTTCGGAGGCTGCATGACCATCGGAATCACCGCCCTGATGGGCACATTCAGCACTAAACTGCGAAAGCTCGAACTGAAAGACCACCTCCACCAGTAGGTCAGCAAAGTGTCATTTATCCCATTTCTTCACCTACACTTCACACAGATAACGTAGGTTTGCACCAAAGTATGGCAGAAGCAATCCGCGACGATTCCAGTCCCAAAGCGAAACTGACGCGCAGCAACCTCAAAAAAGCATTCAGGCTGTTCAGCTACCTGAAACCCGATATTGGAAAATATCTGGCAGGCTTGGTTTTCCTGGCCTTGACCTCAGCCACAGCCCTCGCCTTCCCCATGTTGATTGGGAATCTGGTGAATTCGACCAAGGAAGGAACGGTCGATTCGATCAACCAGCAAGCCCTCATCTTGTTGGGCATACTCGCGGCACAGTCGTTTTTCTCGTTCATGCGGATTTACCTCTTTGCCCAAACCACCGAAAAGGCGCTCTACAGGCTCAGAGCCGATCTTTACGGACATCTCATCCGTCTACCCATGGCCTGGTTTTCGAAAACCCGTGTGGGCGAGATCAACAGCCGCATTTCGGCCGACATCACCCAAATTCAGGATACCTTCAATACCGCATTGGCGGAGTTTCTCCGTCAAATCTCACTGGTGATTGGTGGGCTCATTCTCATTTCGATCATCTCGATTCAGCTCACGCTGTTCATGCTCGCGCTGATACCGGCCATTACCATTGTGGCCATTGTTTTCGGGCGGTACATCCGAAAAATTAGTCGCGAGGCGCAAGACAAAGTGGCAGAATCGAATACCATTGTTCAGGAAACCATGCTGGGCATTGTAAACGTGAAATCGTTCGCCAACGAAACCATTGAGGCTTTGCGCTATGGCACCTCGGTAAAGGAAATTGCGAGGCTCTCGCTGCGCAGTGCATTCTCGCGTGGTTTGTTTGCCTCTTTCATCATTCTGGCGCTCTTTGGGGCAATTGTAGGCATTGTTTGGTATGCAACGCTGTTGATGAAGTCGAACGAAATTGCCTTTGGCGAAATCATTTCCTTCGTGCTCTACACCTCATTCATTGGGGCTTCCATTGGAGGTTTGGCTGAGATTTATGCACAAATTCAAAAGGCGGTTGGCGCTACCGAGCGACTGTTCGAAATACTCGACGAACAACCGGAAGAGATTGAGCTTTCGGCGAGCAGTAGGCCATCCTCGCGCCTGCGCGGACAGGTAAAATTTGAGAACGTGCGATTCGCTTACCCTGGCCGGGCCGATATTACCGTGCTGAAAAACCTGAGCTTTGAAGCGCAACCCGGCGAAAGGATTGCCATTGTAGGTCCGAGCGGTGCCGGCAAATCGACCATCACCCAACTTTTACTGCGCTTTTACGAGCCCGACAGTGGGAAAATCCACATCGACGGGAAAGATGCGCGGGATTATGCGCTCACCGAACTGCGCAACCACATGGCCATTGTGCCACAGGATGTGCTGTTGTTTGGTGGAAGCATTCGCGAGAATATTCTTTACGGAAAGCCCGATGCTACCGAAGCCGAAATTGTAGCCGCCGCCGAAAAAGCCAATGCACGCACGTTCATTGAGCAGTTTCCGGAAGGCTACGAAACCATTGTAGGCGAGCGGGGAATCACCCTCAGCGGTGGCCAGCGCCAACGCATTGCCATTGCCCGGGCAGTGCTTAAAAACCCATCGATTCTTATTCTGGATGAGGCTACTTCGTCGCTCGACTCAGAGTCTGAAAGACTGGTCCAGGAGGCTTTAGACAAGCTGATGGTGGGGCGAACCAGTTTTATTGTTGCACACCGTTTGGCTACGATTCGCAATGCCGACCGCATTTTGGTGCTGGAGGGCGGCGAAATCCGCGAATCGGGAACGCACGAAGAGCTCATGCGCATTCAAGGCGGAATATATGCGGGACTTTCGCGACTTCAGTTTCAAAACGAAGAGTTCGACACCAGCGCATTAAAATCGCTTTAATCAGGAAAAAATCCCAATCGTGCGAGAAACCCATGTATCTACACGATTTGGTCAAATTTTTGCAAAGCGGCAGCCCGTTTTTGAAGATTTGCTTTGGCGATGTTCGAACAAAGGTTTCTTTTTGTGGTGAATAATTAAGGATGGAGAATCAACTCATTACGCATTTGCTTTCCCGAATCGGGAGCATTCTCAAGACGCCGGAATCGGGATTGGCCGTTCGGCGTGTTGTAGAACGGTTTGATCCGAAAGAACCCAGTTTTGAAAGCTTTATTGAAGCCTTCAATGAGGTGGCCGTTGCAGCCAACCTCTCCTTTGTAAGGCAGGAATTTACGCCTGATGAATTCAAAAAGGTTCTACGCAATCTGAGCTTTCCAACCCTTGTTTTTGTAAACGATGGCGAACTCAAACCTCTTCTGCTTTTCGGCGATGAACGCAGTTTAAATGCCTGGATTTACAGTGGAAAGGATGGCGAAAAGGAACTCAGCCTCAACCAACTCGAAGCGCTGCTGCCTTCCATCCTCACGTATGAAGAAATTCGTTGCCAGTATCGTGGCATTCCGCAACGCGAAACGCAGGAAAAAGAGCGCTACATCTTCTCACTTTGCCCGATCGAAATGCAAAGTATGGTTGGGCAAAACCTAGTGGATGACCTTAAGGGCAAAAAGGAAATCTTCACTCCCATCAAGCGATTCCTCAAATTCGTAACCTCCGAAAAAAAGAATATTGCCTACATCTACGTGTATGCGATCATCATCGGATTAATCAATTTATCGCTGCCCTTAGGGATTCAAGCCATTATCGGACGAATTTCGGGCGGTATGCTGTTCGATGGGGTGATTGTCCTTATCGTATTTGTGATTCTCGGGATTATCATTTCGGGCGGCTTGCAAATCATGCAGATTTATCTGGTTGAGATACTGCAACGAAGGATATTCACCAAAGCCGCCTTCGAATTCGCCTTCCGCGTTCCACGCATCAAGTCGGAAGCCTTACTGAACATTTACCCGCCCGAATTAATGAATCGCTTTTTTGATGTACTCACCCTTCAAAAAGGCTTCTCAAAAATTCTCCTCGACCTCACCACAGCTTTCCTGCAAATTCTCTTTGGTTTGCTGCTGCTGTCGTTCTACCATTCTTCCTTCATCTTCTTCGGCATCATCCTTTTTGCTGTGCTCATCCTGATGTTCCGCTTGACCGGCCCCAAAGCCCTCAAAACGAGCATTAAAGAGTCGAGCTACAAGTACAAACTCGTGGCCTGGTTCGAAGAGCTTGCCCGTAACATGAATACCTTCAAACAGGCCGGCTATACCAATATGCCTATCGATCGCACCGATGATCATGTGGATGACTACCTCTACGCCCGAAAAGCCCATTTCAAAGTGCTTATCAATCAGTTCATCAACATCACCATCTTCAAACTGATTGTAACCTCGGGAACCCTCATTCTGGGCTGTTTACTGGTGGTTGAACGTGAAATCACCCTCGGACAATTCGTGGCTTCCGAAATTGTCATCATTACCGTAATCAGCGCCGTGGAAAAAATCATCCTCAACGTTGAAACGGTTTACGATGTGCTTACTGCGGTTGAAAAGGTGGGTCACGTAAGCGACCTTCCACTGGAGTCGCCCCGGGGCATCAAGGCCGGCAAATTGGAACACAGCCGCGGACTGGCCATC
>CANHCM010000166.1 GCA_947459155.1 Bacteroidota bacterium
AGGAGAAGTGTATGGTGATTTTGGCGGAAGGCTTGTTGGAGTAGGGGAGACTTTGTTCGAAGGGTGTCTGGTGGGTTGAGGTGCTTGCGGGGGCCTCCAACCTCCTCCCCGAGTTCAAGATCGCAAATCCGAAAACCACCGTCAAGCGTTAAACGTTTATAAACGTTTAGTTTTCAACAGATTCGTGCATAAGTTATCTTGCTCAGGTGCAGCCCTTTTCCGAACTTTAAAACAGGGCGGGGACACGTGTCTCCCGAAATCATTGGCCATTGAAAAACGTTTTCTGATGCCCTCAGATCGAGTAAAAAAGAAGAAGAACGGCTGAACTCCCCAGGCCGACGCTTGTTTAGGGCCTACTGAAAAACACTCAATGAATTCATTTTAAGTGTTTTAACAACTGTTTGAATCCATTTAAATGCAAATTTATTAGCCCTGTATTTCCAATTCCTGTGCAGTTGGTCTTTCAAACTCTAAAACATTTCGTTAGCCATAAATACATCATCTGTTTCGTTGCCCGCGGCTCGCAGTATTCGTATACAGCTTCGCCTTGTCGCCTTGCATCTGATGCAATTATCTGGCGATGCTGCTGCGCGGTCTGAATTTTCAGTAGGCCCTATTTACACTCTGGCATATTGCTGCGTTTGCTGAATTTGAATGCTTGAAATTCGACATCAACTGAAATGTTTACTTTTAGCCTATGAAGAAAGTATTGCTCTCTGTGCTTGTTGTGGCAGTATTGGCCGCCTGCAGTGCCCGCAAAACCGAAAGCGCTGCTCCGGCAAAAGCGCCTGTTGAAACGGTGGCCTTAGATCCGGCATTACTCACCGGGAAAACCCTGTATGAAACGCATTGCGGCGGCTGTCACCCCTTGAAAAAAGCCGATGGTCGCACCAAGGAGGCCTGGACCTCTGTAGTGCCGCGCATGGTGGTGAAGGTGAACAAAAAGGCCGGAAAAGAGGTGCTGGGTGAAGCCGAGAAAACACAGATTCTCAATTACCTCCACGCGGTAGCCAAGAAAAGCTAAGGGTTTATGAGTATTTCGAGCACGAGGTTCCCATGTTGACGAAAACGCTCAGTTATGGGGTGGTTTCCGGTTTTCGCGCCAGCGGGTGCAGCGGATACCCCGCGTAGGGGCGGCTCGCTGCCGCACTTAGCGGAGTAGGAGCGAAACACGCGGTGCCCGGCGATAAAGCAAGCAGGTACCGAAAGGCCGAGCGAGGCAGGCGCCCTGAAAATCATTAATGGCCGCCATTTTCCAATGATGTGAGGTTTATGAACTGCTTTTGATGAGGGCCTCCCAGCGACGCTCAAGTGCCTCGGTTTCTAGCTCGAATTGTTGATGTGATTTGCTTTGCGGGTTAAGCGGACGATGTGCCTTTCGCTGCTGCAATTGTTCGGCTAAGGCAACTGCTTCTATTGGCTGTAGCGCCCAATTTTTGAACTGTTGCCAAACATAATCAACTGCATTTTCGCTTGGATGCTTTAGGTCGTCGGCAAAAAAACGGTAATCGCGCAGTTGGTCGGTAACGATTTCGTAAGCCGGGAAGTACCAAAACGGATTGAGTTGTTCTCGAACGAGGCTCAATGCCGCGAAAATATTGCCTTTACCCACGCTGTTTTCGAGTGGATCCTGACTGTGGTAGCGCACCGGACTCACGGTGAAAAGGATGTTCAACTTTGGATTGATCGCGCGGAGTTTCTGCTCGAGCCGGAAAATGGACTGCGCGATGGCTTCGGGCGAAGAGAATCCGGTTTTGAACTGTGCCGCGGGCATTTTGTGACAATTGGCCACCATTTGATCGCGCTCCAAATGCCAATAACTGCGCGCAGTGCCAAAGGTGAGCACCAATACTGTGGCGTTTTGGAGAAATTGTCGGGTTTCTTCGAGCTGTTGGTTGAGTTGCCGGAGCAGCATTTCGGGTTCGGTAGCCGAAAACTTAGAATGATGCATCCAGCTCAGCCATTGATCGTCGCGGAAAAGCAAATCGTCGGGACCGAAATACGCCTCGTTGGCCGCCCGAAGCAATTGCTCGCATTGCACAACAGGGTTGAATACCGTACCGAATAGATTCGTTAGTGCCTGAAATCTAGCCTGCTGCAAGCGATTGCCGATATGCTCGGTAAAACACGAGCCATGCAGAAGGAGCACATCGGCATACCCGATTTTCCGGGCGCTTACCGGCATAGGCGTTTCAAGAAAAAGCGACTTCATTCGCCGGTTTGCTGCGAGTCGGGTGTGCGTTTGTAGGCATCCGGACGAAGTAGTTTTCCTTGTAAATCGACCTTTTCGAGGCCCTGCTTGTCCCAGTCGTCGAAACCATTCTGGAGTACAATCATGTTGAGAAAACCCTTTTTCAGCAGGTATTCGGCAGCTGCTTCGCTTCGGTAGCCTGAAGCGCAGTAAAGCATTACCGGCTGGTGAACGGGGAATTTGGCCACTTCGGCGTAAAATGAATCAGTGTCCCATTCCAGCGCCTGCGCCCCGCGAATCATGCCTGATGCCTCAATTTCTGCCGTGCTGCGCAAGTCGATAATTTTGGCTTTCAGGTGAATGGTTTTGACCTGAAAGGCACGGGCATCCAGACGTTCGATACGCCCTTTGCCTTTCTGGGCCTGCACGCTGAGGCTTATCAAAAGCAGAAGCAGTGAGTGGAAGAGGGGCCGCCTTGGCATATCCAGCAGGGTTTAGAACGTTGAGATGGCTTCGCTGAGGTCGTACACCGGTACGCTTAGGCCGGGCTGAATAATGCTGGCCCCGGCCGCCGAACGGTAGCCGCCGGCACAATGCACCATTACCGGCTTGTCGGCTGGAATTTCGGCCAGTCGCTCGCGCAGCTCAGGCAATGGGATTTCGAGGGCTCCCGGGAAAATCCGGCGGGTGTTGATCTCACCATAATTGCGAATGTCGACAATGGTATAGGCGTCGGGGTGATTTTTAAAGTGCTCCAAATTGGCTTCGATGCCTTGCTCGGGCATGTGATCATCGGCAATTAAGGCTGCGCGGATGTTCTTCTCATACCCAATTTTGGCCGCTTTGCGGATGATGCTTTCGCGGATGTTTTCATCGGCAGCAATGAGTATGTAGGGCTCATCGGGGCCAACAACGGAGCCAAGCCAGGTTTCAAACTTACCGCCGTCCATCAGGTTGATGGCACCCGGGAAATGTCCGGCGCGGAAGGCTTGCTGATTGCGGGTATCGATGATGAGTACGCCGGCTTCGGGCTGGGTGCCTTTGGCTGGACGAGGTACGGCGGCAATGGCCTCTTCGTAGGCAGGAGCCCCCTGCTTGTTGAGGTCGACCGCAAAGCCGAAATACTTGGGTACAAAGGGCTGGTCGGCAATCAGGGCTTCAACGAAAGGCTCCTCTTCGCTGAATTGGAAGGCGTAGTTGGTCTTGAGCTCGCGGCCAATGCTGGAGCTGAGGTCGGCACTCAGGTTTTTCCCGCAGAGCGAGCCTGCACCATGGGCCGGGTACACCACCACTTCTTCGTGCAGCTGTTTGAGTTTTTGCTGGATGGTTCCAAACATGGCTCTTGCGAGTTCTTCTCTTTTGGCGGTGATGTTTCCGGCGCTTTCGCGGAGGTCGGGACGCCCTACATCGCCAACAAACAGGGTGTCGCCGGAAAACAAGGCCTTTTCGTGGCCTTCGGCGTCTTCGAGGAGCACCGAGATGGAATCGGGCGAGTGGCCCGGCGTATTCATGGCTTTGAGGCGAACGTCACCCAGCTCAATCACATCGCCGTCGTCGAAGGTTTCGTGTGGATAAGCGGCGCCGAGAAGCTTACTGACGAAAATGGTAGCCCCGGTTTTATTCGCCAATTCGAGGTGTGACGATACGAAGTCGGCATGCGGGTGTGTTTCGATGATGGCAGCCAGGGCGGCGTTGTTTTTCTCGATAAAATCAAGGTAAGGCTGTGGGTCGCGGGCGGGGTCGATTACTGCCGCGAGGCGCTCGTTAATGATGACGTAAGATGCGTGAGCGAGGCCTTTATCGTAGAACTGTTCAATAATCATGGTCAAACAAATTGGGCTGCAAAGGTAAGCAAGCTTTCCACTGTGCTTGTCCGGCAAAGGGCATAAATTGTAGGTTTGCGTGCATCTGAATAATGCTAATTTTGCGGCTTTCATCCATGTACGCACTTCTTCGAAAAGAAATCAGCAGTTTTCTCAGTTCCCTCACCGGGTACATTGTGATTACCATCTTTTTGCTCGCGGTAGGCCTTTTTCTTTGGGTTTTTCCGGGCGACTTCAACATTCTTGATGCAGGCTTTACCTCGCTCGAATCGTTGTTTATTATCGCACCCTGGGTTTTCATGTTTTTGATTCCTGCCATCACCATGCGCAGCTTCGCCGAAGAAAACCGGAACGGAACCATTGAGCTGCTCCTTACGCGTCCCATCACCGAATGGCATATCGTAACCGCAAAATACCTGGCAGGGCTCATTCTTGTTGTGCTCTCGCTATTGCCTACGGTGGTGTATTATTTCTCGCTTCAGGCTTTGGGAAATCCTCCTGAAAACATCGATACCGGTGCTACCTGGGGTTCGTATTTTGGATTGTTATTCCTGGGTGGGGCTTATGTTTCTATCGGACTGTTTGCTTCGTCGCTCACTGAAAATCAGATTGTTGCTTTTATTTTGGCCTTTTTCCTTTGCTTTTTCTGCTATTTCGGATTCGATGCCATTGGCGGTCTTTCGGTGTTCAGGCCTATCGATGGTTTGATTTACGATTTGGGAATCAACGCTCATTTTGCCTCGATGAGTCGTGGTGTGCTCGATACCCGCGACATCCTCTATTTTCTCAGTTTCATCTTTATTTTTTTGGCTCTCACCCGTTTTCGGTTGCTGAGCCGCAAGTGGTAAGCTATGGTGAAGGATAAAAAGATCAATCCCAAACTGCGCCGCGCAGCCATTGTAAACCTCCTTTTATTGCTCCTTTTTGTGGTGCTCCTCAATATGGCGGGGGCATTTCGTTTTTTCCGACTCGATCTCACCCAGGAGAAACGTTATTCGCTCAGTCCGGCCACAATCAAGTTGTTGGAGAATCTGCCCGATGTAGTATACGTTAAGGTTTATCTCGAGGGAGAACTTCCCGCCTCATACCGTAAGTTGCGCAATTCCTGCCAAGAGATGCTCGACGAATTCAGGGCTTACACCGACAAGGTAGAATACGAGTTTATTAATCCCTCGGCAAGCGAGGATGAGCAGGAGCGTAAAGCCATCTACATGCAGCTTTCAAAAGATGGCCTTACCTATACCACTCCGGTTGAAGAAAAAGGTGCCGGTGTGAGTCAAACCCTGATTTGGCCGGGCGCCCTCTTCACTTTCCGTGGAAGAACCTTGCCACTTCAATTGCTGAAGAGCACAACCTACGCCAATGAGGAGGCCATGATTAACAGGGCCATCAACGATTTGGAGTATGAGATGACCAACACCGTTCGCAAGCTCAACACGATCATTAAGCCGCGGGTGGCCTTTGTGGAAGGGCATGGCGAGTTGGATTCGCTGGAAACGAAAGACATCAGCACCGCACTTGAAGAATATTATTCGGTAGAGCGCATTCGCATCGATAGCAATCTCACCAGCTTGGTATACCGCGCCGAACGTGAAGATTCGCTCATTTTTGTGCCTCGTTACAAGGCCATCATTATCGCCAAACCCGATTCAGGATTTCCCGAAAAAGACAAGTTCCTGATCGACCAGTATGTAATGTACGGAGGAAAGGTGCTTTGGGTGGTCGACCGTGTGGAGGCCTCTATGGACAGCCTCAGTACTTACAATGCCACAATGGTTTACCCGCTCGATCTGAACCTCGACGACATGCTGTTTAAATATGGCGCGCGGGTAAATGGCGATCTGGTGATGGATCTCCGTTCTTCGGTAATTCCGGTGGTGGTGGGGCGCATCGGAAATCAACCGCGCTTTGAGCCTAAGCGCTGGCCTTATTTCCCGCTTTCGATGCCGGCCAGCAACCACCCGGTGGTGAATAATCTCAATGCCATTCGCTTCGAGTTTGCCAACAGCATCGATACCCTTGGAGCTCCCGGTATTCGTAAGTCGGTGCTTTTACGCAGCTCGAATCGCTCGAACCTGATCAATGCTCCGGCACGCATCTCACTCAACATTCTCCGCGAAAAACCCGACCCGAAGATTTACAGCAAAGAGGGCATTCCGGTGGCCGTTTTGCTCGAAGGAAAGTTTCAGTCGCTCTACAAAAACAGGCTCATTCCTGAGCTGATGAACAATCCAAAGGTGGGCTTCAAGTCAGAATGTGTAAAAGACAACCGCATGATTGTAGTGGCCGATGGTGATGTGATACGCAATGGAGTTAGCCGTCAAACAGGTCGCTTGCTTCCTCTTGGTTTCGACCGGTTTACCGGAGAACAATTCGGCAATCGCGACTTTATATTGAACTGTGTGAATTACCTCTGCGACGACGCCGGATTGAT
>CANHCM010000167.1 GCA_947459155.1 Bacteroidota bacterium
AGCATGCCGTAGGAGTAGAGCTGGCGGAGATCGCCATTGGTGCGGGTTCCGATCAGATCGCCACCCGGTGTTAGATTGGCGAAGTCGCTGTCGGCGGGGTTTAGGTGAACTATGGCAACATTCAGATTGCCGGTGTGGATAGCACCGGAGGACGATTGTACACTATTGGCCGGAAGCTGGATTCCGGCACCATTGTCGAGCTCAAGGTTTTGAGTAGTACTCAGGTTTACGGTAAAGTTAGGCGTGTTTTCAATCAGCCTCATTTCGATCAAATTGATCTTGCCGGTTGATGGCTTCAGACCATAGTTTCCTTTGAAATAGCCTGATTTGACGGCTGTAACCATCAAGCGCTCGGAGAAGGACACCTGATTCAGGATGAATGCTCCGTTGGCATCAGTCGTGGTGGTTTTACCTCCGGCAGAAATGCTAACTCCGGAAAGAGGGTTTCCGGCGCGGTTTTTCACCAGGCCACTCACCGCTGTAATGCCCGAATAATCGAAGGTGGTTACTGGTGTTGGCTCCTCCTTATTGCAGGAAAAGCAAAGAGTTGCGAACAGCAGTGCCAGAATAAATTGTGATGCCCTTGCCATTAGGCTTGAGTTAAAACGCGATTGTAGCATGAGTTGAAAATGATCTACACAAAACTATAGTGAAATGCTGGCAGCGCTTATCCTTTCAAAAGGGGAAATCCATCTCACCCAAAAAAGGGAGAAAAAACAAAAAAGCCGGGGAAAACCCGGCCTTTCTGAATTACATATTGCGGAAGAAATCACACGGTCATGATTTCCTTCTCTTTGATTTCGAGGTGTTTATCGGCCTTCACAATATAGGCATCGGTAAGTTGTTGGATTTTGGCCTCGGCATCTTTGGCGAGGTCTTCTGCCAGACCGTCTTTTTGAAGCTTTTTGATGGCTTCGTTGGCTTCGCGGCGAATATTGCGGATGCTCACTTTGGCATGTTCGGCTTCTGACTTGGCCTGCTTCACGAGATTTACGCGACGCTCTTCGGTCAATGGCGGAATGTTAATGCGAATCATCTGTCCATCGTTCATCGGCGTAAGCCCAATGTTAGAACCAAAGATGGCTTTTTCAATCGGGCCGAGCATTTGCTTCTCCCAGGGCTGAATAGCTAAAGTGCGGGCATCGGGCGTGTTGATGTTGGCCACTTGATTCAAGGGTGTATTGTTCCCGTAGTAATCTACATAAATGCCATCCAGCATTTGAGCGCTGGCTTTACCGGCGCGAATCTTGGCGAGTTCAGCTTCCAGGTGAGAAATGGCTTTATCCATACCGGCCGTGGCGGCATCAATCTGAGGTTTAACAGCTTCGTTCATAAACTAACGGTTCAAATGCGCTTGCAAAGAAAAGAGATTTTCGGTGAATTGGGAGTGTTAGAACTGAACAAGGGTTCCCACATTTTCGCCACTCAGTACACGTTTTAGGTTGCCCGATTTGTTCATGTCGAATACGATAATCGGTAGCTTATTGTCTTTACACAGGGTAAAGGCGGTAAGGTCCATTACATTAAGCCCTTTTTCGTACACTTCGCTAAAGCTGATGGTCTCATAGCGCTGAGCATCGGGGAATTTCTCCGGATCGGCTGTGTAAATTCCATCGACGCGGGTGCCTTTCAGGATGACATCCGCTTCAATTTCGATGGCGCGCAGGGTTGCGGCAGTATCGGTGGTAAAATAAGGATTGCCAGTACCGGCTCCAAAGATGACTACCCGCCCTTTTTCAAGGTGGCGAACCGCACGACGGCGGATGAAGGGCTCGCAGATCTGCTCCATTTTGATGGCACTTTGCAGTCGTGTTTGTACGCCGAGGCCTTCGAGGGCCGACTGTAAAGCCATTGAGTTGATGACGGTGGCCAACATTCCCATGTAATCGCCCTGAACGCGATCCATTCCACCTTCGGCAGCCTGAATTCCACGGAAAATATTCCCTCCACCGATCACCACAGCCACTTCGACACCGGCAGAAGCTGTTTCTTTGATTTCGTTGGCGTAGGCATTGAGGCGTTCCGGGTCGATTCCGAAATTTTTATTGCCCATCAGGGCTTCTCCGCTGAGTTTCAGTAAAATTCGTTTGTATTTCATGGGGATGGTTTTGGGAATTAGGCTGACACAAAAAATCCCGCTAATTAACGGGATTCATGGGTAAAAAAAAGAGTGCCCTGGAGCACTCTTTTCAAAAACTTAGTTACCGATGGCAATTCGGCGGAAGCCGGTTACTGCCAATTCTTTGTCTTTTGACTGCACATACTGACGAACAGAGAGTTTATTGTCTTTGATAAACTCCTGATTCAACAGGGTGCTTTCTTTGTAGAACTTGGCCAGTTTACCCTGAGCGATTTTCTCCACCATTTCTTCAGGCTTACCTTCCTGACGGATTTGTTCACGGGCGATTTCAAGTTCGCGATCCAAAGTGCGGGCGTCTACATCATCCTTATCGAGTGCAACAGGAGCCATAGCAGCAGCCTGCATGGCCACATCTTTACCCACTTCGGCAATGCCATCAACGATTTTGTTGAACGCGATGATGGTGGCCAGACGGTTTCCGGGGTGATTGTAAGCTACATTGTATGCCCCTGTAAGTGCGGCATACTGAAGCTCCATTTTCTCTCCGATTTTACCTACGAGGTCGGTAATTTGATCGCGGATAGCACGGCCATCCATTGAGAAATCGAGTAAAGCTTCGGTATCGGCGAAGTTACCGTTAAGGGCAACGTCTGAAATTTTGTTGGTGAAATCGATAAACTCCTGGTTTTTCGCAACGAAATCGGTTTCGCAGTTGAGGGCTACCAATACAGCGCGTGTAGAATCGCCATTCACTTTGGCAAGTACAACACCTTCGTTGGCTTCGCGGTCGGCACGATTTCCGGCTACTTTCTGACCTTTCTTGCGGAGAATGTCGATTGCCGCTTCGAAGTCGCCACCGGCTTCGGTGAGTGCCTTCTTGCAATCCATCATTCCGGCACCGGTGATTTGGCGCAGTTTATTAACGTCAGCAGCGGTAATGGCTACAGTTGACATGATATTTTTTTTTGGAGGTTGATTATTCGTTTCCGGTTTCTTCGGTTGTAGCTACTTCATCGCCTTTCTCGCGACGTGCTTCCTCTTCACCTTTGTCTTTCTCGTTTTTGCGCTCGCTAAGACCTTCCTGAATGGCAGCCACTACAACATCCATGATCAGTGCGATTGATTTCGCAGCATCATCATTGGCTGGGATTGGATAATCTACCAGATTTGGATTTGAGTTGGTATCAACGATGGCAAAAGTTGGGATGTTGAGGCGACGGGCTTCAGCCACTGCGATGTGCTCTTTGGAGATGTCTACAATGAACAAAGCGGCAGGAAGGCGGCTCATATCGGCAATTGATCCAAACTGGATTTCCAGTTTTTCGCGTTCGCGCGAAATGGTAAGCTTCTCTTTTTTAGAAATGGTAGAGAAAGTTCCATCGGTGTTCATTTTATCGATGGTCGCCATCTTCTTCACCGCCTTGCGGATGGTTGCGAAGTTGGTGAGCATTCCACCTGGCCAGCGCTCAGTAACGTATGGCATGTTTACCTTACGCACCGCTTCAGCAACGATTTCTTTTGCTTGCTTTTTGGTGGCTACGAATAAAATTTTCTTCCCTGATTTCGCGATTTGCTTCAGTGCAGAAGAGGCTTCTTCAAGCTTCGCTACAGTTTTGTTCAAATCGATTACGTGGATACCATTGCGCTCCATGAAGATGTAAGGCGCCATGTTTGGATTCCACTTGCTCTTGAGGTGGCCAAAGTGAACACCTGCATCCAGAAGCTGATCGGTTGAGATTCTTGACATATCGTTTTGTAAATCGGGGCGTGATTAACGTTTAGAGAACTGGAAGCGTTTGCGGGCCTTCTTCTGACCTGGCTTTTTACGTTCCACCATGCGTGGATCGCGGGTTACCAAGCCTGCAGCACGTAAACCGGGTTTAACTGCTGCATCGAGTTCTACGAGGGCTTTAGAGATAGCCAGACGAAGTGCCTGAGCCTGACCAGTAATTCCGCCGCCGGTGATGTTTGCCGTAACGTCGAATTTCCCTTCCTGCTGGGTAAGCTGGAAAGGCTGCTCAACGGCACCTTGCAACATAGGTACGGAGAAATATTCTTTGTAGTCGCGGTTGTTTACGGTGATGGTACCGTTACCGGGCTTAAGATATACGCGGGCTACTGAAGTTTTTCTTCTTCCGCTGGTATTGATGATTTCCATTATCTCAAATCGTTAAGGTTGATGGATTTTGGCTGTTGTGCAGCGTGCGGATGATTGGATCCGGTGTACACGAACAAATTGCCGAAGAGGGCGCGTCCGAGACGGCCTTTGGGCAACATGCCTTTTACCGCTTTCTCAATGATAGCCTCGGGCTTCTTGTTGAGTAACTCGCGTGCTGTGGCATGGCGCTGACCACCTGGATAGCCGGTGTAGTGCGTGTAGACTTTCTCTTCGGTTTTGTTTCCGGAAAGGATGATCTTCTCAGCATTGATGATGATCACGTTGTCTCCACAGTCAACATGCGGTGTGAATGAAGGCTTATGCTTGCCACGGATGATCATGGCAACCTTGGAACTCAATCGTCCCAGTACCATGTTTTCGGCGTCAACCAGAACCCATTCTTTGTTCACGGTTGCCTTGTTGGCCGAAACGGTTTTATAACTCAGTGTATCCACTTTTACGGTAGGATTAGGAAATACGATTTTTCAAACGGGCTGCAAAGATAGGAATGAATTCTACATGTCCAAATTTTGTCAACATCAAATTTTTAACTTGATCTTAACTCTTCATTTTATTTGGGTTGTGATGTGGATAAGTGTCATTCAATAATGTAGTGTTCGCGGCCGGTTTAACCGATCATCAGGTTGCAGCCCCGAATTTCGGCGTGATCGAATCGGCCGAGGACTTCGAAACTGCCATCCGCAGACATGCGCCCCAAATCGGCAGTACTAATAAAAGCGCAGGTATCGAGGTTGGCGAGGTCTACTACATCAATTCCGCCGGTTTTCCCGAAGGGCGCCAAGGCCAGCGGATCGTCGGCTTCGCGTATTTGCACCTGCATCCAGGGCGGACACTCAAAGCGTCCATCGACGCGTGTCCAGGCCTGAGAGAATAATTCGGTCATACCATACTCAGAATGAATCTCGGGTACGTTCCAGTGTTTTCTGATTTCGGCATGGAGCTCTTCCCGGATCATTTCGCGCCGGCGTCCTTTCATGCCTCCGGTTTCCAGCACACTGAGATTCTCCCAACACGGAGGGCTGAACGCCGCAAAGTCGAGCAAGGCAAAGCTCACCCCAATCAGCCAAACCTTCGCGTTGGACTCGCGGAGCACCGTAAGGTCATCCCGCAGGGCCTCGTAATTGTGTAAATAAAAAGCCCCGCCCGGTTTACCGGAATCCATCAGGTGCTTGACCATATATATGAGCGACGAATCGCTGCGCTCAAGGTAGGAAGGCAGCAATCCGATAAACACGTAGTTAGATGGCTGACCATAACGGCGAATAAAGCCATTCACAAAGCTCTCTTCGTAAAGATTAGGGTCGGCCACGTGGCAAACGGAAGTTAATGCAGCGGTGGTACCCGAACTCCGGAACACAAGTGTATCGTGCGTAAATCCGCTGCGAATAGCATGGTGGCGGAAAAACGACAGGGGCAAAAACGGGATATCTGTGACTTGTTGAACGTTTTCGGGATTTCGGTTGAAAGCCAGAGACCAGTTTCGGTAAACTTCGTTGTACTTGAACTGATAGCGAAAAACCTCGAGCATGAGCTCGTGCCGTGTGCGCTCGCTATTGACCTTGAAAACTCGATTGCGCAAGGATTCTCGTTCCGGCGGAAAAATCAAAGTATCTTTGTGCATCATGTTTCGGTCGACAAAGGTAAGCGCCCTGTGTATTTTAGTTGCAATGTTTGTTGCGATGGCCTGCCAAAAAGAGGAGGGCTTTGCCGATACGCCTGAAATTCGATTTGAAGGATTTCGAAAAATTGTTGGCCAGAATGGCAATGATTCGGCCGGCGTGCTGAGTCTTTATTTTACGGATGGTGATGGCGATATGGGACTTTCTCCGGCCGATACAGTGGCGCCGTTTAATCCGGGCAGCACCTTCTACTACAACTGTTTTGTGAGTTTTTTCGAAAAACAAAACGGCACTTGGGTAAAGGTTGGCTTCCCACCCCCATTTCCGGGTGGCGACACCTTGAGTAACAATGCCCGAATTCCAGATTTAACGCCTACTGGGCAAAATAAAACCCTGGAGGGGACAATCGAGTTAGGCTTGTTTCTGGGAAGCCCTTTTTCGCCTTACGATACCGTAAAGTATCAGATAAGCATTTGCGACAGAGCCTTAAACAGAAGCAATACGGTTGAAA
>CANHCM010000168.1 GCA_947459155.1 Bacteroidota bacterium
ACCATCAATGTGAATGCAGGCTTGTTGCGTGTTGCCAACAGCACCAACGTTTCGGGTTTACAAACCATTACCGTTTTAAATGCCGGGGTTATTGAAGGTGCGGGTACACTGCAGTTTAATAACGGAACAACCTTCAACTGGACCTCCGGAACATTAAGAGGCTCAGGAATTATCAACTCTCAAGCGGGTGCTACCCTCAACATTAACGGTGCAGGCAATGTGGCCATTCTTCAAGGCACACGAACCTTAAACCTGGGCGGAACCACCAATTTCAGCACTACCGGGAATATTGTCTATTCAGGTCCAGGCTCAAATGTGACCATCAACAACACCGGTACATTTAATATTTCCAATACCGGCGATTTCACCGACCTTGGATCTGGAGCACTGTTAACCTTCAACAACAGCGTTAGTGGAACTATTACCAAAACCAACGGCAGCACCACTATAGATGCGAACGTTAACTTCATTAATGCAGGAACAACCAATGTTAATTCAGGAACACTTACCTTAAACAATACTTCTGGTTCTCATGCCGGAACTTACTTTGTTGCCAATGGTGCTACGATTTCCGGATCGCACAATATCAACTTTACAGGAGCAACCTTTACAAATTTCGGGAACATTACGAATAACGCTCTTACTTTCAGCGGCACAACGGCCTCACAAACACTGAATGGGAGCGGCTCCATTTCATTTCTAACAATAAACAACATTTTTGGAGTTGCTTTAGGTGGAAACCAGACCATCAATAGTCTTTTGATTTTTAATAATGGTAACCTCACCACAGGAAGCAATAAAGTAATTATTACTGCAACCGCTTCACTTCAGAACTTCTCAACAACCGACTGGTATGTGAATGGAAATCTGCAGTTAAACTATGGTGTAGGTACAGCTACTCAGCTTTTTAGAGTCGGAGATGGGCTGAATTATCGCCCGGTATTGGTTACTGTGTTCAATTCATCAGGTAATGGTGGGGTTACAGTAGCTACTTTCAATGGTGATAATCCCAATATTGCTAGTTCGGACTTAAATCCTCTGAAAAGTGTAAACAGGTACTGGAGCGTTGAAGTATCGGTTGGTAGTACCGACGTGCAAACAACATTCAATTTCCAACCAAGCGACTTAGATCCAGGTGTTGATGTAAGCAACTTATTGGCGAGAGAGTTTAACGGAGGCAATTGGTTTATTGGAACGGTTACATCCCAAACTGTCTCTTCACTAAGAGTTAGAACATTTGGCACTGGTGTAAACTTTTTTCAAATCGGTGAAGCGGCCTGCTCTCCAACCAATCAATACCGCAGCCTTCAAAGTGGGCTTTGGAACGATCCTTCAACCTGGGAAACTTTTGATGGATGCAATTGGGTGCCGAGTCAAGTTGCCCCTGATCAATCTAGTGGTCAAATTTCTATTGAAACCGGGCACAATGTTGAGCTCAACTTCGGCACCTTAACCATCGACGACCTTACCATCCAATCGGGAGGTTCTCTTACAACCAGTTTTGCAACTCTCCAATATGCAACCAGTGATTCTCGTCCATTTATCCAAGTAAACGGAACGCTGAACGTAGCCAACACGGTAATCAATGGATTCGACTCTCCAACAGGTGAGTTAAACATTACTGGAGACGGACAGATGAACGTCAATTTTGTGGATGCCAATAACCTCTCAATTTTTAATAATGGAACAATCAACTGTGGTGGTAGCGAAACTTTCCGCTTTTCGAACAGCCAGTTGAACAACCTTGGGATCCTCAATGTAGGCAGCAACCTTTCGCTTTTTGGCAACAGCACGCTCACTAACAATAACCTGATTCTGGTCAATGCCAACATTGAAATCTCTTCAGTTGCAGGGGGTATCATTAACAACACCAATGACGGAGAAATTCGCATTGAAGCCAGCCCAACCATTAGCGCTGAGATTCAAAACTCGGGAGAAATTATAGTGGTATCGGGAAATCAGCTGGTACACAACGCCGAAGCCTTTCCTTTAGGGGGTACAATTACCATCGAAAGTGGCGCTCAACTGACTTCACCGTCCTCGATTCAGATAAACGCCACTTCGCTCGTAAACAATGGTGAAATCAATGCAAACCCGCTATTCTTCGTAGGAGTTTCCACAGCACTCTCGGGCAGCGGCTCCATTCGCTCGGCGCATTTGATCAATAGCCCTATCATCAATTTGGGCAGCAATCATACAATTACAGAAAACCTCGATTTCATAGGTGGTGGCAGAATTATTACCGGTACGAATACGCTTACTGTTGCCGAAAACGCCAGTATTGTAGGTGCCAGCGAACTGGGTTATGTACAAGGAAATTTGCAGCGCTTCATTGGCGCTTCCGGACCGGTGGAATTCCCTGTGGGCGATGCCAATCGTGCTGCATTCATTACCTTAAACCCATCTGTAGACTCTCCGGGCTTGGTAACAGTAAGCACCACCGGAACCGAGCATCCTGAGTTTGGCACTTTAGGACTTGACCCTGACCGGTCATTGAACCGTTTTTGGTCGATCAGCAACCAAAGTCTACTCTTCTCGGTAGCCTCCATCGACTTTAGTTGGAACAGTGCCGATGTAGATATCAGCACCGATGAAGCGAACTTTATTGCCGCCCGTTATAACGGAATTGCGTGGTCGTTTCCATCGACTTCGAGCGCACAAGCCGGACAGCTCAGCGCTACCAATCTTTTGGAGTTCGGCGACTTTGCCATCGCGCAGTCGTCTAATCCCATCGCCGGAACCTCACTCAATTTCGACGGGGTAAACGACGAAGTTGAATGGGGAGGAAACTTAGTTCCAAACAACAACCGACCTTATGCCCTTTCGGTTTGGGTAAAATCAAATGGATCAGCGAATAACCGCACCATACTTTCACAAGGAAACAATCTTTGGCTAGCCGTTAACAACTTCGGCGATATTCAAGTGGCCGATAATTGGGTTACCGGAGCGCAATTCCCGAACGACAACAACTGGCACAACATTATCATCGTTCGAAACGAGCAAACCGCTTCGCTTTATCTCGATGGTGCATTTGTATCAGAAAACGATTTCCCGCTTGGAAATCCTGATGGCAATTTTGTTCTTGGTAGCAGTCCGAACAACGATCAATTCTGGTCTGGAAGCATCGACGAGTTGCGTATTTGGAACAAACCTCTTTGCTCATTTGAGGTTGAAAATTTCTTCAGCTGCTCACAAGTAAATGGGTATTCTGGATTACAATCGTACTTCAACTTTAATCAAGGCACAGCCAATGGAAACAACTCTTTTGAGACAACATTGATTGATAACAGTGGTGGTAACTTAAACGGAACCTTGTTGAATTTCGATTTAACGGGCTCAGGTTCTAACTTCACGGATGATGCCTTTCCAACAACCGGTAATTGTCAAGGAGTTGAAACAATCTTGTACTACCGTGATGTAGATGGAGATGGCTTTGGAAATTCCAACAATACAATTTGGCTTGCCAATTTCTGTGGATTTTTCCCTGGATATGTATTAATCAGCGGCGATTGCAACGAAAATGATCCAACCATTAACCCAGCAAATGTGGAAGTTTGTAATGGAACTGATGACAATTGCGACGGACAGATCGACAACAACAACGCCTTGAGTTTCGATGGACAGGATGACTTCGTAGAAATTCCAGAACCAGCCATTGGAAATGGGCCATTTACCATCGAGTTCTGGGTGAATCCAAGCGACGCACCTCTTTCGGAAATGTACTTGGTTACCAACCGAACTTCCGAATTCGACAATGCGGGCAACTGGTACCGCATCAGTTTGACTCCCGGCCGCTTCATCGAAGCAGAGTTTGGTTTAGCCGGACAAGCTTCGGGCTTGTTTTTCCCTTCCACTTCGCAACTCGCCATTGGGGAATGGAGCCATGTGGCCTTAACCCGCGGAGCCGACAACACCGTTCGACTTTTCATCAACGGAACACAGGAAAATGTAACACAAGATTTAGAACGTAATTTCGCTTCGCTCGATGGAAATGTGTATTTAGGTCAATGGGCAGGTTTGGCCATCGCACCTTTTGCAGGATTGATGGACGAATTGCGCTTCTGGGGCTTAGCCCGTACACAAAATGATATCCGCTCTTCATTGGTTGCTGAATTAATCGGAACAGATGGCTTAATTCGCAACTACAACTTTAATCAGGGCAATGCTGGGGGAGATAATCCATCCGTATTCTTTGCCAGAGACCTAAGTCAGGGTGGAGATGGACAACTTTTCAATTTCGCCTTGGCCTCTGACATTCCGGGCTCTAACTGGGTAGACGGCTTTTCCGCACCGGTGTATGCCGATACTGATGGAGATGGCTTTGGTAACATGAATGTAAGTCAGTTCGTTTCTTCTTCCTGCAACATTCCGGCCGGCTTTGTTTCAGACTTTTCTGATTGCAATGATGCCAACAATGCCATCAACCCTAACGCCACTGAAATCCAAAACGGTGTTGATGATAATTGCAATGGACAAACCGACGAAGGGTTTTCGAACTGTAACATCAGTTTAACGAGCACTACAGGAAACCAAGTAATTATTTGTACAGAATCTGGTGCCACGACTGCGAATGTTCAACTAGTGGTAAACAATGGTCTTCCACCATACAGCTTTGGTGCTCAAGACAGTTTGAACCTACCTGTAGGCATTTACACATTTACTGTTACCGACGAGGCTGGATGTCAAGCTTCTGCAAACATTGAATTGGTTCAAGCAAATTGTATTGTACCATACTACCAGCCACCGGCAAACGATACCATCAGTAATTTGATTGGAGCAGAATTAACACAGCTGTTCTTCTTCCCGCAAACCTTTGCCGACACAACCATTGCAGAAAACATCTTCGAAATCCGCCAGAATTTGGGTGACGTTCTTATCGAGGTGATTTCCAATGTTGGTCAATATGAAACGCTGTTGGCCTTGCTTCAAACGCCTGCATATGGTTTGAATAACCTTATCGATAACGGCGATTCTACACTCATCATTACAGGCTTTTACCCGATTGCTAACCTCAAAAAGCTCGATTCACTTCCCGATTTAATCAACTACGTACGTCCCTATTATTCTCCTATCAACGGAAACTTCCCATCAACCGGACTCACCACCACACAGGGTGACTTAGTGATGGGCGGGGTGGCCGCGAAAAACGGCTGGCAAGTGTCAGGAAACGGAGTTAAAGTCGGGGTTCTATCCGACAGTTACAATACACGTTCAGGAAATCCGGCTGGTTTAGATGTAGTAAATGGTGATCTTCCGGGTGATGGCAATCCGAACTACCCTAACCCGGTAAACGTCGTATTGGATTATCCTTTCGGACGAGCTTCTGATGAAGGAAGGGCCATGCTTCAGATTATTCATGATATTGCGCCGAAGGCCGAATTGCATTTCCGTACCGGATTTATCAGTGCGGGCAATTTCGCTGAGGGCATTAAAGAGTTGGCCGATTCGGGTTGCTCTGTTTTAGTGGATGACATCACGTACATCACCGAACCCTATTTTCAGGATGGAGTTATCGCAAAAGCTGTGGATGCCGTTGCCGCGCAGGGCGTGAGCTACTTCACCTCAGCTGGTAACTTTGGTAAACGCGCCTATGAAGGAGTATTCAATCCAACCGAAGCGCCGGTAGGTTATTCTGGTCAAGCCCACAACTACGGTGGTGGTGATGTTTTCCAAAGCATTTCGCTTGAACAGGGCACCTATACCATTGCTTTTCAATGGGAAGACGACTTCTATTCTTTGGAACAAAACACGGGTGCTAAAAACGACCTGGACATCTTCCTCGTAGATCAGTTTGGCAACCGTCTCTTCGGGTTTAACCGTAACAACCTTGGAGGAGATCCACTGGAAATTTTACCATTCGTGGTGAAAGCCGATGTAAACGCCAATCTGATCATTACCCGCAAATCGGGAAGTGATAATGTTCGCTTCAAATACATCGTATTCCGTGGCAGTATCACCTTTAACGAGTACGAACAAGGCACCGCAACTGTGGTTGGTCAGGCCAACGCCACCAATGCAATGGCCGTTGGGGCCGTGTTGTTCAGCAATACTCCTGCTTTCGGTGTAAATCCACCAACCATAGCGAGCTTCTCTTCTCGGGGTGGAGTGCTCATTGATGGCGTTGATCGTAACAAACCAGATTTCTGTGGACCTAACGGAGTAAATACCACAGTACCTCTCGGAGGCGTAAACATCGATGGAGACGGCTTCCCTAATTTCTTCGGTACATCTGCCGCCGCTCCACACGTAGCTGCTGCGGCTGCACTTATTCAAGAAGCGAAGCTCAGCTTCCAAAACGAAGTACTCGATGGAGCGGCCATGAAAGCCATCCTCCAAAACAATGCTATCGATATGGATGAGCCGGGCATCGACAGAGTTTCCGG
>CANHCM010000169.1 GCA_947459155.1 Bacteroidota bacterium
CGATATTACCTGCAAGGCTCCTATCAGTCGGCCTCGGGCTCTGAAATTTCGCTTAACGCGATGAACGTCCCACAAGGCTCCGTAACTGTTACTGCCGGTGGTGTTCCGCTCACCGAAAACGTCGATTACACCGTCGATTACGCCTTGGGTAGAGTGCGGATTATCAACCAGGGATTGCTCAATTCTCAAACCCCGATTAACATCTCGCTGGAAACCAACACGCTCTTTGCCATTCAAAGCAAGCGCTTGATGGGGGCGCATTTTGATTACATGATCGACAAAGATTTCGGCCTCGGAGCCACGATCATGAACCTCACTGAGCGTCCGATGACCCAAAAGATTAACATCGGCGATGAACCCATCTCGAACACGATTATCGGATTTAACGGGAACCTCAAACGCGACTCTCGCTGGCTCACCCGAATGGTCGATAAGCTCCCCTTCTACTCGACCAAAGAAACTTCGACCATCACCGCCAACTGGGAAACAGCCAAACTTATTCCGGGGCACTCAAAAATCATCGGTCGCGATGGACTTTCCTACATCGATGACTTCGAAGGTGCGGAATCTACCATCGACATTCGAAATTTCGGAAACTGGTTTTTGGCTTCAACGCCTTCAGGTCAGGGCAACCTGTTTAAAGAAGGCGATTTGTTTAACGATCGGGCCTACAATTATAACCGCGCCAGGCTAAACTGGTATACCATAGATCCGCTCTTTGCGAGAAACGGAAATACCACCCCCGAGCACATTCAGGATTCTCCCATGCAGTCGAACAACTTCATGAGGCAGATTATTGAAACGGAAATATTCCCCAACAAGGCCCGCCCGAACGGACAGGTTCAGATTATGCCTGTGCTGGATCTCCATTTTAATCCGAACGTTCGTGGCCCATACAATTTCGACATTTTGGGAGGTGAGTATTCTTCGGGGCTGAACGCCGATGGCACACTGAAAAATCCGCGTTCACGCTGGGGTGGCATCATGCGCCGGGTAGAAACCACCGACTTTGAGTCGGCCAACATCGACTACATCGAGTTCTGGATGATGGATCCATTTGCCGACGGACTCGGGCCGGGCACGGCTATCAATACAGGCACCGGTGGCGACTTTTACCTGAATATTGGTAACATCTCCGAAGATGTACTCCGCGACGGCCAGCAGAGCTTTGAAAACGGGCTTCCTATCACCCCCGACAACACCAATTTCAACTACACCACCTGGGGCAAGTACCCCACATCGCCGCCACTCGTAAACGCGTTCGATAACCTTCCTGAAAGCCGGCCTTTGCAAGATGTGGGTATGGATGGCCTTCCGAGCGATTCTGAAAGAGTATTCTTCCAGGATTACCTCAATCAGGTGCAAACCGTCCTCAATCCACAGGCCTACGCTCAGTACGAAGCCGACCCTTCGGCCGACGATTATCGCTTCTTCCGAAATTCGGCGGTTTGGGATGCCACCGAAGCTGATATTCTCACCCGTTACACCCTCTTTAACGGTTTGGAAGGCAACTCCCGTTTGGGCGACGACCCAATTGAACCTTATCCAACGGCTGCCAATCCCCTGCCGAACATCGAAGACATCAACCGCGACAACACCCTGAGTGTAGCGGAAAGTTATTTCCAGTATAAAATTAGCCTTCGCCCTCAAGACATGGTGGTGGGCCAAAACTACATCATCGATAAGGTGCCCGGTAAGGGGAAGCTGAGTAACGGTCAGGACATTAATGTTGACTGGTATCAGTTCCGCGTTCCAATCCGCTCGTTTACGTCGAGGGTGGGTTCAATCTCCGACTTCCGCTCCATCCGATTTATCCGGATGTTCTTCCACAACTTCTCCGAGCCAGTGGTTGCCCGTATGGCGCGCCTCGAATTGGTAAGGGCAGAATGGCGTCGCTTTGAGTACAGCCTCAAAGAACCCGGATTGTTTATTGGAAACGACCTCAATACCACTTTCCAGGTATCGACCGTAAACATTGAGGAAAACGGCGAGAAGATTCCGGTGAACTATGTGCTTCCTCCGCAAATTCGTCGCGAGGTTGACGTAACCACAACCAACCTTCAGCAGCTCAATGAGCAGTCGCTTCAAATCCGACTCTGCAACCTCGAAGATGGCGAGGCGCGCGCGGTATACAAAAACACCAACCTCGACGTTCGGGCATACAAGCGAATCAAGATGGAAGTGCATGCCGAATCGATGAACGGCAACCAGTGGCCCGACAATCAGGTTACTGCCTTTATCCGCTTAGGTACCGACTTCGTAAACAACTATTACGAATACGAGATTCCACTTAAACGCACTCCCGACGGAACCACCAATCCGGAACAGGTTTGGGCCAACGCCTTCGATTTCGCCCTTGAGGCCCTTACGGCAGCCAAGATTAAGCGTAATCGGGAGATGATTTCCAATCCCAATATTCAGATCAACAACCCTTACTACGCCTTCGATCCCGAACAGCCACAAAATAGAATTACCGTGGTAGGGGTTCCGCAAATCAGCGGCGTGAAAACCCTCATGATCGGGATTCGAAATCCACAAAACGATGAGTTCAACCCATGGCCTGATGATGGCTCGGTGGCTTGTGTGGAGGTGTGGATGAATGAGTTGCGCGTGTCGGAATACTTCGAGCCGGGTGGATGGGCCGCCAATGCGCGGGTTACCGCGAAACTGGCCGATTTAGGAACCATCGCCCTTGCCGGAAGCCGAAGCACCTTCGGGTTTGGCTCGATCGAAAAGAAACCCATCGACCGAAGCCGCGATAACAATACCTCATACAGCATCATTACCAACCTCGAGCTGGGTAAATTCTTCCCCAAACCCTGGAACCTGAGCATTCCATTGTACTACGAGTTTGGAGAAATCTACAGCAATCCTCAGTTCAATCCGCTCGATGCCGATGTGCGTTTCCGCGATGCACTCGATTACCAAATCAGCGATAACGCCCGCGACTCGCTCCGAAATCTCTCCCAAACCTACCAACGGCGACGAAGCATCAACTTCACCAATGTGCGTAAAAACAAAGGACAGGGGCAGACCAAAAACCGCTTCTACAATGTAGAGAACTTCGACCTTACTTATGCTTTTGCCGATAACTTCCAGCGAACCCCACAAGTAGAGTTTAACTATACCAAAAATTACGATGTAGGCTTGGGCTACACCTATTCGCCCAAGGCCTGGAGTTTTGAGCCCTTTAAGAACCTGAAGTTTCTTGGGAAGTCTAAGGCCTTCGATTTGATTCGCGATTTCAATATCAGCCCCGTTCCATCACGTATCGCCTTCCGTTCCGACGTTGCCCGCGACTACAACGCACAAAAGCTGCGCAACACCTCTGATGTGGCCCTGTTGAAAATAGACACCACCTATTTTAAATCGTTCACCTGGCAGAGGATCTACGACATCAAGCTTCCGCTCACCAAATCCATCCAAATCGACTTCCTCGCGACCAATCAAAGTCGTGTGGATGAAGAGCCGGGGCAGATCAACACCCCGTCGAAGCGCGATTCTGTAATACGCAACCTGCGTCGCGGAGGACGAAATACGAATTACCAGCACAGTATGAATGCCTCGTACAATGTGCCTTTCTCAAAAATTCCGCTCATCAACTTCATGAACGGAACCATCGGCTATGCCTCTACCTATAGTTGGGTTGCTGCGCCATTGGTTCGCGATCCGGTTGATCCTGAAAAGTTTGCCGCAAACCCCTTCGGTAACTCCATTTCGAACTCTGCCAACATCAACATGAGTGCTCAGGCGAATTTTGTTCAGTTGTACAACAAGATTCCTTACCTGAAGCGCATTAACCAGAAGAAACCGGGGCAAAAAACACAGAAAAAAGCGGCGCCGAAGAAGGATGCCGATCCAAACGCTCCGAAAGATCCAAAGGCGAAAAAAGACGCGAAAAAAGATTCGACCAAAAAGAAGGAAACCCCACTGAGTATTGCCCTTGAGCAGACAGCCCGCGTGCTGATGATGCTGAAGAATGGATCTGTTACCTATACCGAAACCAATGGTACGGTGCTTCCGGGCTTTACCGACAACAGCCGGTATGTGGGTCGCGACTGGGAAAGCCGCACACCAACCATGGGCTTCCTGTTTGGCGACCAAACAGATATCCGTAGTGTGATGGTACAGCGTGGCGCCCTCACCCGAGATACCAGTTTCAACAATGCCTTTACGAAATCGACCGCCCAAAACCTCACCTGGAATGCCACATTAGAGCCTGTTCCGGGCATGCGCATCACCCTTAACGGGAACCGCAACTATACAGAAAACTTCACCACGATTTATAAATACAATGCCGCCACCGATGTTTTCGAGGAAGTAAGTACCCTGAAAACCGGTACCTTCTCTGTATCGACAAACACATGGGGAACCGCCTTTGGCCGTCTCGACAATCGCTTGCATACTTCGGGCGAATTTGACCGATTCCTGCAAAACAGAAAGTCGATCGCAACAAGGCTTAGCAACAACAGCATTGACCCATTAACAGGTTATCCTGTTGGGTTTGGAAGCACCCAGCAAGATGTTATGCTGCTTTCGTTTATCGCTACATATACGGGCACCGATCCCTTTGAGCAGGATTTAACCCTCTTCCAGCGAATACCGAGACCAAACTGGAGAATTACCTACGATGGCCTCACCAAAATACCTTTCTTCAAAAAATACTTCAAGTCGATTTCCCTTGGTCATGGCTTCCGTTCTACCTTCAATGTAGGCTCATTCACCACGAATTTGCTGGCTTTGCAAAATCCGAACGCCATCGACCCAACAGGCAATGTTATTCCACAGCTCAACATCCTCATGGCCTCCATTTCGGAGCAGTTTGGGCCCTTGTTGAACATCGATATGACCTGGAAAAACAGCCTGATAACCAAGGTTGAATTCCGCCGTAACCGCGACCTATCGCTCAGTTTGCAAAACTCTCAGATCACCGAAGTCACCGGCCGTGAAATCACCATAGGTACCGGGTATATCGTTAAAAACTTCGAGCTTCCATTCACCATTCAAGGCTCGGGCAAGAAAATCAAGAGCGACCTTAACTGCCGCGCCGATGTTTCTATACGCACCAACAAAACTGTGGTGCGCCGCGTACCTATTGAAGGTCAAACCCTCTTCGATCCCATTCTTTCTGCAGGGCAACGCAACATTTCAATTAAGATTTCGGCCGACTACGTAGTGAATCAGCGCGTTACCGTACGCCTGTTCTTCGACCGTATCATGAACACGCCGTTCATCTCCAACCAGTTCCCGAACTCAAACACCAACTTCGGGATTAGCTTGCGGTTTACCCTTAACCAATAAGCAAGAATTGAAGTCTGAAGTCTTGAGTACTGAGTCTTTAGACTTTGTTTCAGGGAACATTCGAGGTCAAAGGTTTGGATGTGAGGAGTATCGAGTATAAAGTATTTCGTAGTGTAACATTCAAGGTCATCGGTTTGGGTGATGGCAGGTTATACAAATTGGGGTTTAACCCTTCCACAAGCTCAGCACAACGCAGGGCAGACATTTACCTCCCTTTTCCCTTTCAACTTTATACTTTATACTTTTAACTTTCTACTTTCAACTTTTCCATTGTGTACGAAATACGTAATACGCGGTACGCAATACCTTATATACAGTAGCCCACCCCATTCAACACCACAAACTCAAATTTTCCGACAAACCCGTACTAAAGACTTAAGACTAAGTCTTCGCGCAAGCGGGTGAAGCGGATACCCCGCAAAACAGAGCCGCCCTCGCGCTCCCTTTCCATTCACTTTTCACTTCCTCTCCGCTCTCACACCCACACTCACTCTGTTTTACGGGGTATGAGCGAAACACGCGGTGCCCGGCGAAACAGCCCCGGTGTACCATAGGGCCTAGCGAGGCATGCGCCCAAAAAGGCCTAAAAAAGCTGGAATCTACCCACAAAACGCTCGGCTGTTGTAATGCCTTTTTTCTTAGGTTTGAGGCCTCAAAAAACTGTCATGAACTATCCACAAGACCTCCTTTATACCAAAGACCACGAATGGGTTAAAATTGATGGCGACATTGCCACCATTGGGATTACCGACTTTGCTCAGGGCGAATTGGGCGACATTGTGTTTGTTGAAATCGATACTGTAGGAGAAACCATTGAGGCCGGTAAGGTTTTCGGTACCGTGGAAGCCGTGAAAACGGTGTCGGACCTCTACATGCCGATCACCGGAGAGATTCTCGAATTCAACGCAACCCTCGAGAGTGCACCCGAAACGGTGAACTCCGACCCTTACGGCGATGGCTGGATGATTAAAGTGCGCATTACCTCCGACAGCCGCGAAGGACTGCTCAGCGCGAACGACTACCAGGCCATTATTTGATGCGCATCTTCCGGAGCCCGTTTCCCGCGTTGCTCTGGAC
>CANHCM010000170.1 GCA_947459155.1 Bacteroidota bacterium
GAATTTGGGGCATCTCAACCTCAGGTTTTTCAAGTTTCTCTCAACAAGGTAAATCCCTTAGATGGCTCAATACAATCGACTGCACAAATGGACGATGTTCGGCATAAGATTTTGGTTTTGATTGATGACGTTCAAAACTCCGGCAAAACACTCATGCATGCCATCCATCATTTTATTCCAATGGAGCCTGCTTCTATCCAAACTGCCGTGCTGGTCAATCGTGGTCATTCAAAGTTTCCGGTGCATACCGATTTTGTTGGACTAAGCCTTTCCACTACTTTACAGGAGCATGTAAGCGTTGAAGTAAACAACGATCAAACTGAGGTTTACCTTTGTTAAGTCATCCACGCGCGGCACAGCGCGGCCATTTCCAATTCACTTTGCTTCAAAGGACTAAGTACATTTTCTATTTGTAAGAAGTAGGACTTTCGTTCTTCCCATAATGCGGGCAAACGTTCTTCCAGCGGGCCATTGGTCAGAAGAGGCCGTTGTTGTGAGGCCGTTGATAGCCGTTGAATCAAGGTGGTGAGGGGCAAATCGATGCGCGCTACAATGCCTTTTTCGAACATATAGCTGAGATTATCATGAAAACAAGGTGTTCCGCCTCCGCAGGCCACAATGATTGGTTCTTCGAGCAGGATCTCTCGCAGTGCCCTGGCTTCAGCTGCTCTGAATGCCGGTTCGCCATGCTGATCGATCCATTTAGCTGGTGGGATTCCAGTTCGTTCAGCGAGCCACTGATCAAGATCTAAAAACTTGATTTTCAAGCGCGAAGATAGCTTTTTCCCCAGGCTCGATTTCCCACTTCCGGGCATACCGCAAAGGAATAATGCTGAGGCCATTTGGAGAATTGAAAATTTATCTATTTTTGCCGTCCCCTTGCCCAGGTGGTGAAATTGGTAGACACGCTACTTTGAGGGGGTAGTGAGCTCAGCTCGTGCAAGTTCGAGTCTTGTCCTGGGCACAGAAAACAAAAGCCGGAACTATTCTCCGGCTTTTTTGTTTTCGGCATATTTCTCATTGAGATGCTTGAGCATATCCTTGGTAATGTCTAATGCAGGGTCGGTGTACCAAAGTTGCCCGCCCGGAACATAAGAAAACACATAGGTGAAGCCGTTTTTCTTCGCGTATTCTTTCAGAAAAGCTTCGATGTTTTCGAAAATGCGCTTGTTCACCCCCGCTTCTTTATCGGCGAGGTCGTTACTGAGTTTTTGCTCGAGTTGCATCAGTTCCTGCTGCTTCTGACCCAACCTTTTCTCGCGGTTTTCTCGTTCAGTGAGGGTTAAGAATTCGGCGCGCTGCTGAAATTCCTGTACATCGCTCTGAAAGCGTTTTTGCTCATCTACAAGACGGTCTTCGGCAGCTTTCATGTCTTTTTCCATGGCATCACGCTCAACCTTAAAGAGCTCATAATTTTCGCGAACCGTATCAGCGTTAAAGTAGGCAACACGCAAATTCTTGCTGGCCTCAGCCACATTCGCTGCGGTATCGCTGGTATCGTCTTTCTTCCCGGAAAAATGTAAAGCAAACAACACGACTACTGCCATCGAAAGCAGTACGTTGAAAATCAAATTGATATTTTTCATAACCGAAATAGGAAGGGCAAATATAGGCAAAGGCGCTGTGGGGCAATGGAAGATCCCGCATTTCACTTTCCTTTTTGATTCTCTGTATTTTCGCAGGCCCAATGGATGAAGCCAAACTCATCGAAGAGATTCGCGAAGGCAATACAAATGCCTTTGAAACCTTGTTCAGAAATTGGTATGAACCCTTGTGCAGGTATGCCTTTTCCTTGCTCAAAGACGAGGCGCAGGCAGAAGAGATTGTTCAGGATGTTTTCGTAAAAGTCTGGGAGAAACGGCAAGAAATCAGCATTCAAACCAACCTAAAAGCCTATTTGTACCGGTCGGTTCACAACCGCTGCCTCAACTGGATTGAGCATCAAAAAGTGAAAGGGAATTACCGCGACGATTGGAAGCTACAATTCGAAGAGGCGCAAATGCCTCAGGAAAATGCAGAACACCGGCAACTGCTTGAGCAATTTTCGAATGCCATGCAAAAGCTACCGGGCGAGTGTCGACGCATTTTTCAGCTAAGCCGAGAAGCGGGGTTTTCGTACCGAGAAATTGCCGAAGCCCTGAACATCTCGATCAAAACAGTAGAAAATCAAATGGGGAAAGCCCTCAAAGTTTTGCGCACGGAGCTCAAAGATTATCTTCCGCTTCTCGTGAGCCTTGCGGCAGATGCACTGCAATTTCTTCAGCCCTTCATAGGGGTAATTCTCGTGTTAACGGTCTTAATGTAAATGCCATGTCAACCAACCCCGAACCAAACGAAGCCCTGATCGCCCGCTATCTGCTGGGAGAGGCCTCTATTTCTGAGCGGGACGAGCTCGACCGTTGGCTGGCAGAAGACCCCGCGAGAGTGCTCGAGCTTGATCGCTACAGAAAAATCTTAAACCTGAGCGAATCGGTTTCTCAGCGAAAATTTGATACTGATGCGGCATGGCAAAAGTTAAAACCACGGTTAGATGATGCTACACCCAAGGAACACCAGCCAGCCAAAGGCCGCATTGTTCGTTGGCCTGTTTTCATGGCCGTTGCGGCAACCATGCTTATCGCTATTGGCCTATTTTTCTTGTTTAGGGATGACCATACGGAACCGGTGGAGTACGTCGCTGCAATTTCGAGCGGAACGACTTACAAAGAATCGATACTCCCCGACAGTACGGTGGTTACGCTGAAGCCGGGTTCAAGCCTTCAGTACAACCTCTTTGAGGCAGGAAAAGAACGAAGAATTTTACTCAAAGGCTCAGCTCGCTTTAAAGTGAAGCGAAATGAAATGGCCCCATTCATTGTAGAGAGCCAACAAGGGTTTGTACGCGTTTTAGGGACCACGTTTACAGTGGAATCAGATAGCCTCGATGGAGTCATGAAGGTTTCAGTACTCGAAGGGAAGGTGCTCGTATCGAACACCCTGGCTGCAGAAGCCCGAGCAGATTCCAGCGCAGTGGTGATACTTCCGGGACAAACTGCCATTCTGCAGAAACAGGGTAAAATCAAAGTGCAAACGGTGAATACACAACTGCTCGAATTTGCCTTCGACAAAACACTGGTGTTCGAAAACACCGATTTAGGCAGTGTGGCCGTTATGTTGGGCGATTTATTCAAAACACGGATAAAGCTTCTCGGCAGCGGTCTGGAGAACTGTAGGCTTACCGCTTCCTTCAAACAGCAATCGCTCGAAGAGATTCTGGGCATCATCGGAGAAACCTTTGGATTAACAATCATCAAGGAAGGCAATGAATATGCGCTTAAAGGCAGTGGCTGTTAGAAGTTGTACGGTTTTTCTGGCTTTAATTTTTCAAGCGGTTTTGGGTTTGGCGCAAGACAATCCGCTTCAGCGAAGAATAAGTGTTCAGCTGCACGAGGTTTCCGTCCAGGAGGCTCTCAAAGCAATTGCTGCAAAAGGCGGCTTTCTCTATGCATACAATGCTTCAACGATTAACCCCAACGAACGGAAAAGCCTGAAAGCCGAACAAAAAACCGTTAGTTATTGCCTCCAACAAGTGCTGGGAGATGAGGTTCAGTTTCGTTCGGGCGGCAATCATGTCATCATCATTCCCAACAAAAACAAGAAGTTTAACTCCGGCCAGCAAAAGTACGTGCTCGAGGGAACGATTACCGATAAACTGAGCGGAAAAGCCGTTAAGTACGCCTCGGTGTATGAAGCAGGCCAACTCAAAAGTGCCTTGAGCGACCAGTCGGGGCGGTATCGAATCGAGTTGGAACGAGAACCCGAGTATGTTCACTTGCTCGTGAGCCGAAAGAGCTATCGCGATACCGTGATTGTCATCAAGCCGCAAGGCGATAACCCTATTAACATTCGCATCAGGCCGGCAACGATTGATGAATTGCAACGCATCGAACCGGAAATCCCCTCCGGACTGGCCACCAATGGTTTGTTTCAGGCAGTGGTTTCGGAGGAGCAGGTGTTTCATACCGAAAACCGGATTTTCTTTGAAGAACGAGGCATTCAGGTTGGATTTCTACCAACACTGGGCAGCAACCGTCAATTTGGAGGACTCATCCAAAACCACTTCTCCTTGAACATTCTCGGCGGGTATTCGATGGGCTTGAATGGAGCCGAGCTGGCCGGTTTATTCAACATTACCCGACGCAATGTTTCGGGCTTTCAGCTGGCCGGATTCATGAACATTACAGGAGGCGCCACCAAAGGAATTCAGTTTGCCGGATTCATGAACAACAATTTGGGTCGCGTGGATGGGGCACAGTGGGCCGGATTTTACAACCTTTCGCTCGACACTTTGCGTGGAATTCAAACCGCCGGCTTCTTCAATTTAGCGCGTGGCCAGGTGAAAGGCTTACAAATCGCGGGTTTTACCAATTTATCCGGAAAATCACTTCGGGGAATTCAAATCGGCGGCTTTTTAAATTGGAGCGGGAAAAGAGCGCGTGGCGTACAATTGGCCGGATTTACCAACCTCACCAGCGGCGATTTCCAGGGTGTCCAATGCGCAGGCTTTTTGAACCTCAGTGCCGGCGACATGAGCGGCGTACAACTGAGCGGGGCCATTAACGTGGTGGCCGACAGCTCGCAAACCCTCCAAATCGGGGCTTTGGCCAACTTTGCTAAAACACTGCGTGGCTCACAGATTTCAGGTTTGTTCAATATTGCCGGAACGGTAGGCGGTTCGCAGGTTGGGCTCATCAATGTGTCGGACACCGTAAGCGGTTTTACCTTTGGCCTGCTAAGCCTCGTACGAAAAGGTTATCATAAACTGGAACTCTCCAGTGGCGATGTAAACCCTTTGATGGTTCGCTTTCGCACCGGAACGTATGGATTGTACAATATCGTCAGCGCCGGACTATTTCAGCTCAACAGTGCGCAATTCGCCAGCTTTGGTTACGGCTTGGGCACCGAATTGAGGGCCAGAAAAAAGTTCTTTTTAGGCATCGACCTCGAAGTGGCCACTGTATTCCAGGGACAGTTTCTTCCCAATGTTTTCCCTGACCTCTTGGCCAAAAGCAACCTTTACTTGGGCTGGCGACCGGTGCGGGGACTACAGTTTTTTGCAGGCCCCTGCGTCTATGCTTACCGTATCGACCAGAATAACATCAATGGCGAACGCCCCGGCGTACACCGCAGCGATCTGTTCAGCGAAATCCGACCGCAAGCGGAATATTTTGGCTGGTTGGGCTGGCAGGCTGGCATACGATTTTTCTAGTATCGCCTGAAAAAGAATCAATTACAGCGCGATCTCAAATATATGTACGTACATATATTTTCCCTAACTTTACCACATGAAAACAACCCAAAACCGAAGCGTTCAAGCTTTGCTGTACGCCAAGGAATACCCGATGGGTAAGCTTCGGGTACGTCAGCCATTCCCTTCGCACTACATCGATTATCCAGATCCATTTTTGTTACTTCACCATGCCGACATGAAGATTTCGGAGTTTTTCGACCCCAAAAACGACGGCGTTGGTCCACACCCGCACCGCGGCTTTTCGCCGGTTACCTTCATCTTCAAGGGCGGAGTTCATCACCGCGACAGCTTCGGAAATTCGTCCGTTGTTCTGGAAGGCGGCGTGCAATGGATGAATGCCGGCAGAGGTATCATTCACAGTGAGCGACCTCCGGCAAACATCCACGACATGGGTGGTCGACAAGAGATTATTCAACTTTGGGTGAATACTCCGGCAAAAAACAAAATGGATACTCCGGCTTATTTTCCGCTACGCGGGGATGACATGCCGCGCATCGATGACCCTCAGGGTAAATATCAAATTAAACTGGTGAGTGGGCAGCTCGAGGGCTTACAAGGGAAAATCCCAACCCTTTCGCCGGTTACCACCGCAACCATTGATGCGCAGACTGGAGCAAACATCGAGCTCACACTGCCCACTGATGAAACGGTAATCCTCTATCTGCTCGACGGGGAAATTGAAATTCCCAATTATGGCCCGGCCGAAATGCACCATGCTGTGTTGTTCAAAAATGATGGTAATGGCATTTCGTTTCAGGCCAAAAAACCAACGCGCATGCTCTTGCTCAGCGGTTTACCATTGGCCGAGCCCATGGCCTCACACGGGCCCTTTGTGATGAACAACGAAACCCAACTCCTCGAGGCCATGCGCGATTACCAAATGGGTAAAATGGGCGTTCTGATCGAAGAATAATTTTTTTTCATTCACATAGGGCCTGATGAAAAAGTCAGACCGCGCAGCAGCATCGCCAGATAAATGCATCAGATGCAAGGCGACAAGGCGAA
>CANHCM010000171.1 GCA_947459155.1 Bacteroidota bacterium
AGTGCTTTTGTAGTCTAAATGTCTAAACCAGGCTTCTGTGTTCGAAAAACTTGTGCCTGTCCAAAAGTAACCGCTGTATTTTAGTCCTGGATTCGACCATTTCCCATTCCAAAGTCGACATCCACCAGATAGTGCTAAAAAACCTGAGTTGTTGTTACCCCACACACCATCGTAGGTTAGCCAGCCTTCCGGGCCTTTTGGCTTGAGTTTGTTGCCTACATCGCCTGAATTTCTCCAGTTAAGTTTGTTGATTTCCTCTTCAATAAGCCCCAATGCCCTTTCTAAAGTTTGCCAGTCATTTTCAGTGGCAACACGCCAGCCTTCGGGCGCAATACCTCTGGGGTCATTCACTGCATACCAGTTATACAACAGTCCGGGTGCAACCGTAGAATTGTCATAAATGCAATAGGCTGCATTTTCTCTTTGTGACCATTCGCTTCCATCTTGAATTTGGTCGATTAAATCGCCATTTCGAAAGCGTGTGGTTTTTAAATTCTCAGCCATCCACCACTGATTCCCGATTTTAACCGTCAAATAGGTATTCCCATCATTATCGATTACTGTAGAGGTTTCAATAACCGGTTTGCTGGGCTCATCTTTGCCGCAAGAATAAATCGTTATTGAAATTACAGCGATAGCTCCAAGAATGATCCGATGAAAAATATTTCCCATTGTTCAAGTGTTATGGTCAATTACTGTTTTATCCAGATTGAATTTTGAATTTCACCTACTTGCTCTACTTTGACAATATATACCCCTGCAGGAACATCAACTTTTTCAATTAAAACGGTATTTCCTTTAGAAGGCAGCAGGTTGTTGATTTGATGCACTAATTTTCCTGTTGTTGAGTACAAGCCAACTGCAACAAATTCTCCGGATTTGAAGGGCGACATAATCGAAAAACCGTTGGTTCCGGGATTTGGATAAAGCACCAGTTTGGATTGCGCTTGAGAATCAATACTTAGTTCCGGACAAACGTCCGCAATATTCAAATCGCCACAGTCGCCGATGTAACAGCAGATTTCCTGCACATTGAAATTAGCGTTTGGATTAAAATTGCAAGCCAGTGGATCGGTGCAACCCAAGACGATTAACGTCTGGCAGGAATCCGGATTGCTGCAGGCATAAACTGGGCTGTACTCCAGATAATCGGCATCTGTGCAGCCGCAAACCGGAGGATAGCGCAATAAAGGGCTAAATACCTCTCCTTCTACAATGCCACTGTCGCGAGCCACATACTTCACGATGTTTGTTCCAACAGCAGCAGGAATTTCTAATTCAATATTTATTTCAAATTCAAGATCTCCTTTGGTTGTAAGTTGAGCGAGTAGAACGTGATTTACAATTGTATCTACACCCATTGCTCCTTCACAAAGCAATCCTGCATTTCTGCTTTCAAAATAGTTTCGAGGAATAATTGAGCCCAAAATTGTTGAGTCGTCTCCGGAAATTACATCTTCAAATCCATAATGATTAAAGCCTGTGGGCAAAACATCGAGGCTATCCATGCCATCGGCTGTTGTTAGTGGAATTCCTATTTCAGCATTTGTATTAACCAATAATCCATCGGCAATCTCAGCGCTTCCACCATCATTGTTCTCACCTCCTATAAAACTACCATTTAAATCATTGATTTTTAGAATTCCACCTTGCCTTGCCGAGCTGGTCGTGGTTGAGCTTATGGTAATCCAGGTGTCGAGCGCTACAGTATTTTCCCGGTATCTGTTGCGTGCGAATTGATATCCAAAGCTTCGTCCGTCTGCTTTATTATTAAAAAATGGTTCAGTGCTTGAAAAAATAAGTGGGTGCGAGGCGTCACCATAAATTCTTCTGAGCTTTGTTCCTTGCGCCAGATCAGCATACACGCGATAAGTAACGGTTCCGGGTTCAATACCTCCACCCAGGGTGTCGGTTGCATCATTCGCGTCGCTGATGTAGTATTTTTCAACAATAATATTTTCCAGTTGTGCAGAGCACAATGATGGCAAAACAACTATTCCGCTTAGCAGGAGAATAAATCGTATTAGTGCTTTCATAAATCTTCCTTTTCAGCGCTTAAAGACGGTATTGAATGCCCAGTTGCCAGGTTGTCCCGAAACGGTAAATGTCCCAGTCTGCCTGAAAATCTCCTTCAAAATCATAGCTCCTCCGAATCGCTGTATTGAATAAATCGCGAACTAAAAATGAAACCACAAAGTGTTTCCCTAAATCCTTACTTATTTTGATGTCAACGATGTCTCTCGGCATTTCAAAAATATCCGGAATTCCGAGTCCGTTTGCAATTACAAGCCGCTTCCCTTGTCGATTGTAGGAAACTGTCGCCGTCAAACCAAGTGTATCGGAAGTATAGCTTAAAATTCCATTTATCACGTAAGGTGCTTGACCGAACATTGGTCTGCGCACTTCTTCAATTGGGAGGAATGTTTTAACACCATTGTTAAGTTGCATTAGTGTTTGCGTAAATTCAGAAAGCGAATTAGTGAGCGTTACGTTGGCACGAAATTCCAACCCTTTTATGATTTTCTTTTTACCCTCAAGTTCTATACCCATAGCCCTTGATTTTTCTACGTTTTGCCAGCTAAATCCAAAACCAGAATTCGTGAGCTCAATATGGTTGTTAAAGTCTTTATAAAACAAACTAAATGACACATTATCTCCTGATTTGAAATAATTCTCAAGGCGGATATCATAGTTGTTTATTTCCACCATTTTTAAATCTGAATTACCAAAAACAGGAACCCTTAATTCGTAATCGAACACTATAATTTCAGAAAGCTCTCTTAAGCTCGGACGGGCTACCGATTGGCTGAAGTTCAATCTGAGATTCATTGGAGCAACTTCATCAGGCCTAACAGTCCAGATGAAATTAATGCTTGGTAAATAGCTTGTTTCTCTGAGTTTCCCCGGATTGGGGGCTAAAGCAATAATCCCGTCGGCGAAGAATCTTCTGCCGTCATTGGCTTCGTAACCCAAGGAGTCATAAGCCCTAACATCAGTATAAAAATCGGCATGTTCAACCCGGATACCTCCTGAAAGCCTGATTTGTGGGTTGAATTGAAAATCCGCCATGGCAAAGGCACCGGCAATCAAACTAGACCCAATGCTTCTGTTCCCCGGATTTTCATCACGCTGATAATATGATTTAATCAAACCTTCTTCATTAAAAGTGAAGTTTCTTAAATCAAAAAACTCAGCGATGTTTCCATCGTTAATGATAAATTTTTCAGGCTTTGTAAACTCAAGAATGTAGTTGTATTGGTCGTTTGCTCTATCCATCTGCTGATAGGCGCCACCCAATTTGAACTTTCTGGTGAGACCGGCTCTCTGTTTGGCAATAGGAATTTCTGCAGCAATTTTACTATCCAGCAGATTTTCCCATAAATAACGATAAAATCTGCTGGTAGATGAAGCCGTTTGATCAATTTCAAGCTGGTTATCGATGTTTAAGAAATAGTCAAAGCTCTTAAAGTCGGGCGCTGAACTATAGCCACGCGTGTAGGAAGTGTTGAAATCTACTTTAATTTTTGATTTCGGGAAATAATGATCTGTTTTTAATTGATAAACCAACTGCCTACGCTGCTCGTAAAAAGAAGTTTGTGTGTAAATAAATTGCGTAACAAATGAGTCATCAAATTCTGTATCGTTTCTAATATTATTTTCCCCACTAAAATTGGGCATAAATAAAAACGCAATACTGTGATTTGTCGATGGCTTAAAGGCCACGTTAAACAAAGCACTCCAGCCACTCGTTTCCCGCGACGCGTGTTGGGCAATATCATTGGAAACAAAGTAAGTACCCGTATTGTCTACCGACACTCGCTGTGCACGTGCGTTAGGATCGTTTCGAAAAGCCGTTCCGTATCGATATCCAAAGAAGAACCCAAGTGGCTTTCCAAGTAATTGGGTTTGATTACCAATACTGAAGCTTTGCGAAAAATTAAGAGGTCCTCTGCGCACTGTGTTTTGCCAGTTGTTTGCGAAGGATGAACCTGCATTAGCGGCGCCCTGCTGAATCACACGATAGGCATCCTTTTTATAGGATCCATTGTTATAGGCTTCTCTGGCCGAATTAATGGCTTCCTGATCGTAAAATTTACCTTTATCCAATAAGCCTAATTCTACCAGTCCCAATTTGAAATAGGTCTCATTCCAATTGGATTCGTTCGTCACACCCAGCGAGGCAAAATAATTTCCCAAACCGAGCGCCTGCATCTCTCTGAATCCCGAAATAAGCTCTACAAATGGCCTGAAATCGCTATGGTTTACATTTCTAAGCCCGTTATCAAAGCCAAGCCAGTCAGTAGGGCTTCGTTGAGTGCTTACCATATCCTGCCCAACAACCTGTGCATTGTACCCTATCGACTGCTCAAATGTTACTTTCAATTTTTCAGGGTAATCGCGCGTTTCTACCGACAAATAAGCACCAGACCAATCGCCCGGTAAATCAGGCGATTGCGTCTTGGTGATGATAATATTGTCTACTAATGAAGCCGGAAATAAATCGAGATTAATATTATTGGTAAACGGGTCAAGTGTTGGTATCCTGAGCCCATTGATATTGGTTTTTAAGTATCGGTCTCCAATACCCCGAACAGTAATAAAGCTCCCGTTTGTAGATACTCCACTCACTCGGGCAACCGCTGCTGTTACGTTATTATCACCGGTTTTCTTCATCGTTTCCGATGAGATGTAATCAATCGAGGTAGTTGCCTTTTTCTTGATATTCTCCAGGTAATAATCTTTGTTTTTAACGGCCTCAGCCTGAATTTCGACCTGCCCAATTACATTTTCTTTCGACTTCAGCGTGAAGTTCTTAATGAGAACTTGCCCTTTTCTCAATTTTACTTTCTCAGTAACCGGAGTAAAGCTCACAAAAGAAACGAGAATGGTATTTAGCGATGAATCCGGAATTGTTAGACTGTAATTGCCGTCCAAATCTGAAATAGCTCCTTTGGATGGGTTAGACTGGATGATTACAGTCGCACCAATAATTGATTCTCCGTTTTCATCTGTAATTTTTCCCCTTACAGTGCCTTGCGATAAGAGCGTAGTTCCGGAAAAAATGAAGAAAATAAGAAATAGGAGTAGCCTCCCTGGAAAGGGTAACATGGGTAGACTTTTTTGTAGCGTTTAATTCTGAGAATTGTTCGTTAGGGCTTTACAAAGCGTAAGGTGCTTTGTTTGCCATCTGCAACAACCTGAACGAGGTAAGTACCTGAAGGAAGATGATCAACAGAAAATTCATTCGATTGATTGGAATTAAGCCCATTAAAGTAGCGCTGCTCAATCAAACGACCTTGCATATCCACAATGCGTAACTTAACCGCATTTAAATCACGGTTCAAAATCACATTAAATCGATCTGCAGATGGATTGGGGCTAATGCTAAAAAGGGGCTCCTCCGACTTGATGTATTTTACCTCAGTAATCACATCAGAAGTAAACATTAAGCCGGCAAACTGGATTTCGTCATTAACTGGGTTTTCAGAAACATACCTCTCAACGCCTCCGGCTGGAGTTCCAATTTGAATATTGAGTTTAAAGGAGAAAACTCCGTTGGTAGTGAACTGTCCAATTAAAACTCGGTTATTCGCTGTAGGACCAGTCGCTCCGGTTAAGGCCGACCATGCTCCATCATTCATCACGAACGACGATCCATTCGACAAATCATTGGTGTTATCGAAAATGAAACTCTCAGAGTTGGCCTCACCAATTAATGTTGGATTAACCGGAGTTCCTGCGATCATACCATCTTGTTCGGTGAGCGGAATGCCTGCTGCCGGATTGTTATTTTGCAGCAAACCATCGTTATTCTGATTGGTAGCTACTCCATCATCTTCTGTTTTCAAAACCCCCATTTGACCGGCACAGGCCGCACCGGTGCTCAACCAGCTATCCAACATCACAGTGTTGTCTCTGGCCTGGTTTTTTGTGTAGGTGGGTGTGGTTGCTCCGCGGTCTTCGTTGTTAAAGAATAAGGTAGTTGTTGAAATGCTTAATTCATGACCACCAACACCGCCAACCGATGGGGCACCATAAGCGGCCTGAAATTTATAATCAGGTAACATATCTACAAACACTCTGTAAGTAACCGATTCTGATGGTAGCGTACCTCCATCATTCGGAGCTTCGTCGGCCGTGTTCGATATATAATAAGTTTCTACAATAATCCCTTCCAAACCTTGTTGGGCCAAAGCAGAAAGTGAAAAAAATGAAGTTGCGAGGAGTAAAAAATGCTTCATGGTTTTGATGGTGTTTTGAGAACCCAAAACTAC
>CANHCM010000172.1 GCA_947459155.1 Bacteroidota bacterium
CTCTCTCAGCAAGGGCAGAAATACATTACTTCGGGCGATTTTGTTGAGTTACCGTCAACGGCTTACCAAACGCTTACCGAATACCTTCAGGTTCCCCTTTTGTATCGATACAATAGCAATTTGGGAAAAAGCAACTCGGCTTTCCTGCTCCATGTTGGACCTCAATTCGGCCTGTTGCAACGGGCGGAAGGAACCGATTTGATGAGGGAATTTGTCGACTCAACGGCCAACATTAGTGCTGTTCAGGATTTATCGGGACGATACAACTCGCTCGACATTTCGGCGCAGCTGGGCCTTGGACTTACGGCGCGTTTTAGTAAACACTGGCACATGAATGCTATGCTGAACATGAGTTATAGCTTGACCGGAATTGAACAAAACCCCGACCGCATTGCAGGACGAGGAATTACCCGCAACGCCGTAGTTGGGCTCAACATTGGCGTATTCTACTTGTTCATGGGTCCCGAGACGGTGAAGAAACTAACCATCAACGCCGCACCAGCACAATAAATTCGATTCACCAATTTCAAAGGCTTCCATGGCAAAAGGAGGAAAAAAACACAAGAAACACCAACATACCCTCCTACTGGAAGCGGTAATGGCCTTTTTTAAAAGTCAGCCCACTGGTTTGCACAATTACAAGCAGGTTTGTGCGGCCCTCGGCATTCAGGATGCTACTGAGCGCCTCGAAATTCTCGAATTGCTGGAGGCTTTAGTCGCCAACGGCCAGCTTGCAGAACCCGAAACCGGACGTTTTCGCTACCTCTACAACGGCAGCAGCTACGTGGAGGGCCGTATTGAGTTGAGCCAGCGGGGAACAGGATACGTTGTTACGCCCGACCACCCGGAAGACATTTTCATCCGCGAAGGCGACCTCAAAAACGCGCTCGATGGCGACACTGTGAGGGTTCACCTTTTTGCCCGCCGCAAAGGGCGGAAGGCCGAAGGTGAGGTTGTGGAAATCTTGCATAGAGCACGCACCGAATTTGTGGGCATCGTTGATCTGAGTCCGAAGTTTGCCTTTGTGGTGCCTTCGAACCAGCGAATGCCCATCGATATATTCGTGCCTCTTCAGGATTTGAACGGGGCCCGGCAAGGTGAAAAAGTGGTGGTGAAGATGGTCGACTGGCCCGAGCATGCCAAAAACCCTGTGGGCGAAATTGTGAAGGTCTTAGGAAAACCGGGCGACAACCAGGTGGAGATGCATGCCATCTTGCTCGAGTACAACCTACCGATTGAGTTTCCCGAAGCGGTTGAAGAAGAAGCCAACCGCATTCCGATGGAAATTCCGGCCTCGGAACTTAGCAGCAGACGCGACTTTCGGAACATTACCACCTTTACCATCGACCCGGTTGACGCCAAAGATTTTGATGATGCCCTTTCGATTCGGAAGCTCGACAATGGGAATTGGGAAATCGGCGTTCACATTGCCGACGTAACGCATTATGTAAAGCCGGGAAGCCTCCTGGAAGAGGAGGCCTTTAAGCGGGCCACTTCGGTGTATTTGGTCGATCGCGTGGTTCCGATGCTGCCCGAGCACCTGAGCAACGGAGTTTGTTCGTTGAGACCGAACGAAGATAAGCTGACGTACTCGGCTGTTTTTGAACTGAACGAAGAAGCCGAAGTCCAGCAGGTTTGGTTTGGGAAAACGGTAATCCACTCTGTAAGGCGGTTCGCTTACGAGGAAGCCCAAAAGATTATTGAAGGTGAAGATGGCGATTTGAAGGCGGAGATTCTCCAACTCAATGCCCTGGCCCGAAAGCTCAGGGCGAGGCGCTACCAGCGGGGTTCGATTGCCTTCGATAAGGTGGAGGTGAAGTTTCGACTCGACAAGCAAGGGAAACCCCTGGGTGTATTCTTCAAAATCCAGAAGGAGGCCAATGAACTCATTGAAGAGTTCATGCTCTTGGCCAATAAAAGCGTGGCCGAACACATCGGGAAGCCGCCCAAAGAGAAATCGGGCAAAGGTGGTGGCGTTAAGCCTTTCGTGTATCGAGTTCACGACAAACCCGATCCCGAGAAACTCAATGAGTTCGCCCGGTTTGCGAGTCAGTTCGGGTATAAACTCAAATTTAACAACGAGGCTCAGATTAGCAGTTCGCTCAACGAGCTGATGAAGCAGGTAAAGGGCAAAGGAGAGCAGAATGTGATTGAAACCCTGGCCATTCGAACCATGGCTAAGGCCATCTACACCACTAAAAACATTGGACATTATGGTTTGGCCTTCCCGTTTTACACCCACTTCACCTCGCCCATCCGCCGCTACCCCGACATGATGGTTCATCGCCTGCTTTTTGCCTATATGGAAGGACTTCAAGCGGAGCGGGAAGCACAGTTGGAAACCCATTGCAAGCACTCCTCCGATATGGAAAAGCTGGCTGCTGAGGCCGAGCGGGCATCAATCAAGTACAAACAGGTTGAGTTTCTGCAAGACAAGATTGGCGAGGTGTTTCAAGGTGTTATTTCAGGCGTTACCGAATGGGGCATGTTCGTAGAGCTGGTAGAGAATAAGTGCGAAGGAATGATTCGTTTGCGCGATATGAATGATGACTTTTACTCTTTCGATGAGCAGAGTTACTCGATTGTGGGCAAGCGCTCCAGAAAGCGTTACCAACTTGGCGCAGAAGTGATGGTTAAGGTGAAGCGTGCCGATTTGGTGAAGAAGCAACTGGATTTTGCGCTGTATGAAGAAAACCAATTCAGCGCTAAACCGGAGCCGATGCAAAATCGTTCTAAACGGAATAAATACCGGCGTTAATCAAGCCGGTCGCTTATTTTTGCGGCATGGAGCCGGCTCCGCACCTTCAAACCCTACTTAAATCGTTGCCTGAGAAGCCTGGTGTTTACCAGTACTTCGACCGGGAGGGAAAGATTCTGTATGTAGGCAAGGCGAAAAGCCTAAAGAAACGGGTGAGCTCTTATTTTCAAAAAGAGCATTACGAAAACCACAAAACGCGGGTGTTGGTATCGCGCATCCACGACATCAGAACCATTGTTGTAGATACGGAGCTCGACGCGCTGCTGCTGGAGAATAACCTGATCAAGAAGTACCAGCCGCGTTATAATGTGGCCCTGAAGGATGACAAAACCTATCCCTGGATTTGCATCAAAAATGAGCGCTTCCCAAGGGTTTTTCCAACCCGAAAGATGATCCGCGACGGCTCCGAATATTTCGGTCCGTACCCGAGCGGAAAGGTGATGAACACGCTGCTCGACTTAATCAAAAGCCTTTACCCGCGCCGCACCTGCAATTTAGCCCTCGAGCCTGAAGCGATTGCCCGGGGAAAATTCAAGGTGTGTTTAGAATACCACATCAAAAACTGCATGGGCCCTTGTGAGGGCTACCAGGACGAGGCCTCGTATTTACAAACCATTCAGGAAATCAGGCAGATTATCAAGGGAAATATCGGAGAGCTGATTGTACTGGTGAAACGCCGCATGTTGGAAGAAGCTGCGGCCTACCGCTTCGAACAGGCGCAAGTGCTTAAGGAACGCATTCAGCTGCTGGAAAAATTCCGCAGTAAGTCGACCATCGTGAACCCGTCCATCACCAATGTGGATGTGTTCTCCATTCATAGTGATGAGAAGGCAGCTTACGTGAATTATCTGCGGGTGCTGGATGGCTGCATCATTCAAGGACATACTCTGGAGTTGAAAAAACGGCTCGACGAGGAAGACAGTGAGTTGCTTTCGATCGCCATCGCTGAAATGCGACAGCGTTTTCAGAGTACGGCCAAGGAACTGATCGTGCCTATCATGCCCGACGTGGAGGACTTAAAGTTGCAGATGGTCATCCCCCAACGGGGCGATAAAAAGAAGCTGCTTGATTTGAGTACGCGCAATGTTCACAACTACATTCGGGAGAAGGAAAAGCAACAAGAGCTTGTTGATCCGGAACGCCATACCAAAAGGGTGTTGGAGCAGTTGCGCAAGGACCTTAGAATGCCTGAAACGCCGCGCCACATTGAGTGTTTCGACAATTCTAACTTTCAGGGTGCCTATCCGGTTTCGGCGATGGTCTGTTTTAAAGATGCCCGTCCGAGCAAAAAGGATTACCGGCATTTCAACATTAAAACCGTGGAAGGGCCCAACGATTTTGCCACCATGGAAGAAGTTTTGGAACGGCGCTACAGCCGAGTGCTCAACGAAGGAGGCGACTTACCTCAACTCATTGTTATTGATGGCGGTAAAGGTCAACTGGGAGCCGCAGTTTCGGTGCTCGACAAGCTTGGGCTTCGCGGAAAGATTACCATCATTGGTATTGCCAAAAGGCTGGAGGAAATTTATTTTCCCGGCGATTCGCTTCCATTATACATCGATAAGAAAAGTGAAAGCCTGAAGCTCATTCAGCATTTACGCAATGAGGCGCACCGTTTTGGCATTACGCATCACCGCAGCCGGCGAGACAAAGGCACTTTAAAAACCGAACTGCACGATATTGATGGCGTTGGTCCGGGCACTGCAGAAAAGTTACTGAGCACTTTCCGGTCAGTAAAAAAGGTAAGAGAAGCCGGGTTGGAAGAGCTTATCGGCTGTATTGGTCAGGCCAAGGCCAACCTTATTTACAAGCATTACCATCCCGAAAACTCAGCGCCTCAAGGGTAGAGCTGTTCTCGGTTTTGATTGAGGTTCTTTCGAACCGCAGGATTGGTAATACGGTCAATGTCGGTGAGGTAAATGGGCAAGCCAAAGAGCTGCTCCAGCGCATTGCAAAGTCCGTAGTACAGCTCGAAATAGTTTGGCGTGTCGGGGTTTTCGAATTCAACCAGAAATTCAAGGCACAGTGGACTTAGGTCGGGGTCGTTAACAACCTGACCGGTGAGAAACAGGCGTTTCACCTTCATTTTCTCGCAAAACTGGCGAATCTCCGATTGGTTTTGAAAAACGGTAAGCATGGCTTTTGGCGGGCCGCAAATGTATTGGGTTGAGTTTGGAATGCAAAGAAAAACCGGGAAGATTGTCGAACTTTGTCGGCATGGAATTCATTGATCCGGCCTTGTTGCAATATGCCGAGGCGCACAGTGCAGACGAGCCCGAGGTGTTAAAAAAACTGAGCCGTGAAACTTATCTTAAAATCATGCAACCCAGAATGCTTTCGGGGCACTTGCAGGGGCGATTTTTAAGCATGATCAGCAAGCTTCACCGGCCGAAACTCATCCTCGAAATTGGCACCTACACCGGTTATTCGGCCTTGTGTTTAGCCGAAGGACTCCAGCCGGGGGGCCTACTCCACACCATTGACAATAATCCTGAACGTGAGGCATTTGTAAATGGTTTTTTCCGCGAAGCGGGGATGACACACTGCATTCAGGCCCATATTGCTGAGGCCCAAACGAAAATTCCTAAAATCCCCGGCACTTTCGATTTGGTTTTCATCGACGCCGACAAGGCCAACTACAGTTTGTATTACGATTTGGTGATCGACCGAATGCCTCCGGGAGGATTAATTCTGGCCGACAACGTATTGTGGAGCGGAAAGGTCATTCAGGCTGTGAAAGAGAGCGATGTAGACACCGTCGCACTGATGGAATTCAACCGCAAGGTGAAGATGGATCCCCGCGTCGAATGTCTGTTGTTACCGCTGCGCGATGGCATCAGCATGCTCCGCAAGCGATAGCATCAATATCGGAGTTTCAGTTTTTTAAAGCCATCCGACTTCATCTGGCGGAGCGCTTCCTGAACGATAGGGTTGTGGTCGTTGATGACCTGGTAGAATTCGCTTACTCCCCAAAGTTGGTTGGCAATTAAAGCCTTGAGTTGACGGCGAATAAAGTTCCCGGAGGTTTTTAAGCCTTCTTCGTCGCGCTTAATGTCATCCGCCTCGGCGGCCACAATAAATTCTTCGATCAAGGCATCAGAAACGTTAAAGTTTGCTTTGAATTCCTTCACATTCCGGTAGCGGGAGTTGAGTTCTACCCTGTGCTGGTCGACGTATTTCAGGGTAAACTTGTTGAAGATTCCCTTCCGGTAAATGTCGGTGAGGTATTTTGAGTTTTCTGAAGTGTCGAGCGGAATAAAGATATCCGGCATAATTCCGCCGCCACCGTAAACCAGGCGCTTCCCTACAGTGTAATACTTCAGCGAATCGGCGAAGTGAATGCTGTCTTTGTTGGTGAATTCGCCATGTCGGAAGCGCTTGTTGAGATCGTCGTAATAATCGTCGACCCCATCTTCGTAGGGTTTTTGAATGCAACGACCTGAAGGCGTGTAATAACGGGCGGTAGTTAGACGCATGGCCGAGCCATCGGGGAATGGGAA
>CANHCM010000173.1 GCA_947459155.1 Bacteroidota bacterium
TAACACCCTGGCCGATTTGCTGAGCAGCGCGGGCGTTGCCAAAGCATTGCCACTGGCGCTTCCCGGTTTACTGTTTTTTTCGCTCAATAAGGTGCTCATCTCCGGCATCAACGGGATCAGGCAAATGAAAACCTTTGCGGTGCTCCAGCTCAGCCGTTTTGTGTTGATGTTACTGGTGCTCTTGTATTTGGCCGTTGATGGAGCCGAACCGGAATACCTGGGTTTAGTGCTCAGCGTACCGGAGCCCGTTTTGTTTTTGTTGATCCTCTTCCTTCGGCGAAGCTGGATGCCCGGACCGAAAACCCTTCAAAGGCGGGAGACCATCCGCCGGCATTTTCACTTTGGCAACAAAGCCCTCACCGGCAATTTTTTGCTCGACGTCAACACTAAGGTTGATGTGTTTATTCTGGGCTTCTTTCTCGACGACGCTGCTGTTGGCCTTTACAGTTTCGCCGCCACCGTGGCCGAAGGCTTTATGCAACTGCCGGTGTTGCTGCGGAACAACTTCAATCCGGTCATCACCGCAGCTTACAAAAAAGGCAATACCGCATTGTTCGAAAAGGTGCTCAAGCGAAACATTGTCGCCTTTTACAAAATGCTGGCACCGCTCGGGCTGCTCTCCATTCTTGGCTTTCCGCTTTTGCCCTGGCTTTCGGGCTCAAGCGATTGGCTTTCGATTAGTCTGATCTACGCCATTCTGCTGCTTTTCCTCTGTCTCAGCGCAGGGTACCAGCCCTTGCTGATGCTGTTTAACCAGTGTGGTTTGCCCGGACTTCAATCGACGTTTATCTTCTGGATTTTCCTGGCGAATCTGCTCTTTAACCTGGCCTTGGTGCCTTTTCTTGGCGTTTACGGCTCGGCATTAGGCACCGGACTTTCCTTTCTTGTGCAGGTTTGGCTTACCCGCCATTGGGCCCGGAAACGACTTCAAACCACTTTCTGATGGCACTTTTAGACAAGGCGAAAGGCTTTACCTCTAAAGGACTGTTTGTGGTATTGAGTGGCTCAGCGGTGGCTTCCGTTATATCGTTTCTCAGCACACCAATCCTGAGTCGACTGGCCACTCCCGAAGCTTTCGCTTACCTGGGCGTGCTGATGGCTTTGTTTAATCCCATTTCCGTTTCTATCGCACTGCGCCTCGACACGGCCATTCCACTGCCCAAGCAGCAGTCAGAAGCCCAAAGCCTTGTATGGCTCAGTTGGCTGTCGGCCGGGGCCCTGAGCCTCATTGCTGCAGTTATTGGTTTGCTCGTACTGTGGCTTTCGCCCGATTCGCTGCCGGCCTTGTACCCACCGGTCATGCGGTTATTCCCACTGCTGATGCTGGCCTGCGGCGTGGTGATGCCCCTGCAGTACTGGCTTCAGCGAAAACAAGCCTACCGTTCGATTTCTGTTTCCCGCATTGTGCAGATGTCGCTCATCGCCCTCAGTTCTGTGATTCTGGCCGCTATGGATTGGTCGCTCAGCCTTGTGATAGGATATGTTTTAGGCTGGTGCGGCTATGCCATTGTGCTTTATGGGCTGGCTCGAAAAGCTGAGTTTAGCCTTCAGTTTCCGGGCTGGAAAGTCCTCAAAGTAAGCCTGCTGCAATACCGCCACTTTGCCGGAATGTATGCCTTGGGTAGCTTCCTTTCCGTGTTGGCCGTTTCCATTCCGGTGTTTGTTTTCAGTCGCGACTTCAGTGAGGCGGAAACCGGCTACCTCAATCTGGTGAGGCACATCTTGTTTATGGCCTCCTCTTTCGTGGCCTCCTCGTTTATTCAAACCTATTACAGCCGTTACAGCCAGCTTCGGCAAGAAGGCCGGGCATTGATGCCTTTAATGCTCAAAGTGGCCCGTTTGATAGCCATTCCGGCGCTGCTCATGCTGCTGTTGGGCGTTTTTTTCGGTGAGCCTCTCTTTGTTTTGGTTTTTGGTGAGGAATGGAGTCGCTCCGGCCAACTTGCAGCCTGGATGGCTCCGGTGATCGCCTTACAAATGCTTTCAGCCCCGCTTTCGCCCGTCTTGCTCGTATTGAACTGCGTTCGGCTTTTCAGCCTTTGGCAGATTGCCTATTTTAGCCTCATCGCCACCCTGATGTTTTTTCAGTTCTCCAGCCCCACCGCCTTTCTGAAGACCTATCTTCTGCTCGAAGCCCTTTGCTACGGAGCTCAGCTGTGGCTTGTGTTTCACGCCGTTCGTCGGTCCGATAAACTCCTCACGGCTTCTTAATGCGCATCGTTATTCTCACCCAGTATTATCCTCCCGAAACGGGCGCCCCGCAAAACCGGCTGTCCGATCTTGCCCTGCGTCTTCACGAGGCTGGCGATGAGGTTGAAGTGTGGACCGCCATGCCCAACTACCCGGCCGGAAAGGTGCACGGAGCTTACCGATGGAAGTTTTTTTCTTCAGAGCTGCGCGATGACATCCCGGTTTACCGGAGCTGGATTTTTGCCACCACCTCCAAAGCCATAGTACCCCGATTGCTCAATTACTTTTCCTTCGTATTCAGCGTCATGCTTCGCGGGCTGTTTCGCGCAAGGCGCGTGGATGTCATTTTGTGTGAAAGTCCGCCCCTCTTTCTGGGTATTTCGGCGCTCTTTCTGTGCAAGATCAAACGGGCCCGTTTGGTGTTTAACGTCTCTGACCTTTGGCCCGAAAGCGCCGAAAAACTGGGTATCATCACCAACAAGCGATTGCTCTCCCTGGCCACACGGCTCGAGGAGCTGCTTTACCGGCGCTCGATGCTGGTGAGTGGACAAACTAAAGGCATTCTCAAATCGGTGAATGCACGTTTCCCGAAGCTCCCAACGTGGTGGCTTCCCAATGGAGCCGATCCAACACGCTTCAATCCCGAGCTCGACCGCAGTTGGCGTGAGCGTGCCGGTTTCTCCGATCAGGACTTCCTGGTGCTTTATGCCGGAATTATTGGTCATGCCCAGGGTTTGGAGATACTTCCTGTAGCCGCTGAGAAGCTTCGGGAGAGCCGTGTGCACTTCGTGGTGATGGGCTCAGGACCGGTCAAGGCTGATCTCATCAGGCTTTGCCGGGAAAAGCAGCTCGGCAACATTCATTTCCCCGAGCCTGTTGGCGCAGAGGCGATACCTTCCATTCTGGCCGCTGTTGATGCCACAGTGGTTCCGCTCCGAAAGCTCGATTTGTTTCAAGGGGCCATCCCTTCGAAAATTTTCGAAGCCCTGGCCATGCGTAAACCCATTCTTCTGGGCGTTGATGGCGAAGCCCGAACTTTATTTGTGGAAGAAGGCCGCTGTGCCCTCTATTTCGAGCCCGACGACGCCGAACAACTGGCCGGCGCAGCACTTGAACTAGCCTCCAATTCTGCACTTTGCCAGGAGCTCGGTCTGCGCGGAGAGGCTTACGTAAAGCAGCATTTCGACCGCAGAAAGATTGCTGCCGATTTTCGCAAAACGCTTATCCAAGGCATTCAGGCATGAACAAAAAAGCCTCAATTAACGGCGTCGGGTTGCAAGAAGCACCCTTTGTTTTGCTGGTTTTGGCGGCCTTCTTTATTCCTGTTTTTCAAGGTTTTGCCATCCTTTCAGCGCTCCTTGGATTAATCTCCGCGCTCGTGTTGCGCAATCCACTTCAACTGAATACCACTGCAAAACGCTACGTGTGGGTTGTTTTAGCCATTTGGCTTTGGCAAGCTGTGGGCTTGTTGTATACCAGCGACCTTTCAACCGGACTTTTTCACCTTCAGCAGAAGTTGGGTTTACTTTTATTTATTCCCGGTATTCTGGCTCTAGGTGTGCTGAGCTCCAAGCGATTTTCGACCATTGCTTCGGCCTTTATTCTGGGCTGCCTAAGCAGCACGTTGTATTTTCTTAGCCGTTCCTTTCTGGCCTGGAAAGCCGGAGCAGACTATTCCGTTTTTCAGTACGTGCATCTCAGTGCCCCTTTTCATCCTTCGTATTTCGCGCTTTACCTTTCCTTTTCTATCGCCCTGTTGGCTTGGCTTTTTGCCAGGCAAACCAACACGTTCTATAAATGTGCCCTGGCCTCACTTGCCGCAGCGTTCTACCTGGTTTGCATCCTGTTGCAGTCGAAGGCCGGGCTGTTTGCGGCCACCCTTGTTTTTCCCCTCAGTATTTGGTTCAACAGTCCGGTAAAGCTGCGAAAACCCCTGTTAATTGGTGCCACTGTGCTGTTGGTGGCGGCCAATGCCATCGGGCTCAGCTTGTGGCTGGCAGAGGGCGAATCGCGTATGGAGCAGTTTCTGGCTTTGTTCAAGAATAACACAGTCACCTCGACCAATCCCAACGATGCCAACGCCGTGCGATTCGTGCTTTGGAAGACAAGTTTGGAGCTCTCCGATAAGGCTGCCCTGGCAGGTTTTGGCTCGGGCGATGTGAAGCATGTACTCCGCGAGGAGCTTTTGAAAAACGGACAAACCTACGCGGCCAACAGTGAGTTTAACGCGCACAATCAATTTCTGCAAAGTCTGCTCGCCGGTGGTCTGCCGGCCTTGGTATTGCTGCTGTTGTATCTGTTTTTTCCCCTTCGGGATGGCCTGAGGAACAAACGAAGCCTCAACGTGATTTTGGTTTTCCTCCTTTTCCTGCAGTTTCAACCCGAAGCCATGCTCGAATCTCAGGAAGGCATCTTGTTTTGCGGCTTTTGGCTGAGCTTATTCATGTTAAGGCCAGCCGAAGATTAAAACGAGCGTGGGATTTTTACGGCCTGGGCTTCACCATTAAACACCAGCTGAAGCGTGTAAACTCCTTTGGCCAGTTGTGCCGATGGATTTAAATCGAATTGATTTACGCCATCGTTGCTGTTTAAGCTTTGCTGAAGCACAAGTTTACCGTTCATGTCGTAGCAGAAAACATCCACACGGCCTTTGCTGCCCGTGGTGAAGGAACCGCTCAGGCTTCCCGATTCATTGAAGGCTGCATGCACCAGCTGAAAACCTGCCTGCTGCTCAAACTGTACCGGAATAATTTCCGAATCGCTAAAGCTTCCGTTGAAGTCGACCTGCCGCAATCGGTAGTACACTATATTATATCCGAGGCGCGCTACAGAGGCATCCAGTAGCTCGTACTTCTTCACCGAGTTTGAATTTCCTGAGCCCGGAATACGACCAACCGGGTTGAATTTTTCTGCGTCAAAAGAGCGGTAGACCTCAAAGTAATCGTTGTTGATTTCTGAAAGGGTGGTCCAGTTGAGCAATACATCTTCGCGTTGAGGTGTTGCCGTAAACTCAAGCAGTTCTACTGGTAGCGGCGCGCTGGAAAGTACACCGAAGCCGAATGGCCCGTAAAGCGAGGTAGCCGACGACTTGGCAAATCCCATGGTCGACGAGCCTCCAACGCTGCCGTCGGTGGGGCCAACCGGTTCGAAGTAGCCTTCGTTGTTGTTCCAGGCCAGCACCCGTAGGCGCATCATGATGTTGTTGTCTTCCACAATTCCGGTTTCAGCGCCCCAGTGAAGGGTGATTTCGGTCTCCTGACCGGGCGAGAAAGCGGGTGGCGCAATCACCCAGTATTCGTTGTTCTTTACTTCAAAATCTTCCGGCCCCCGGGCGTTAATGTCCCAATGGTTCGACAATGGCGCAGCGAAAAACTCTGCCCTCAGGGCATTACCGCCATTGTTCACCACTTCAGCCTTTCGGTATCTTCCGTTTTTGCCGATAGGGAAGGTGAATTGTTGAATTCCGGGAGCAAATTCCTTCACCACTGGTCCATCGATGTAGTTGCTGGCAGAGCCGAAGCCAACCAGCTTGGCCGATTGCCCCACGGTGAGCAAGTTTTCTGAAGTGGTAAACAGAATGCCATCATTCATAACAAGCGAATCCAACACAGTGAGCGAGGTGCCCAGTCGCACGCGGCCTTGCGCATTTCGGTTCAGTCGAAGGGTTTTCACCACGTTGGCTCCGTTTTTAAATTTCAGGGCTCCGGTTACGCTCGAAGAGCCGTTTACCCTGAAGCGGGTAAGGTGGTCCGACACAAAACGCCCTGTCGACAGCGAGTCGATGCTGCCGTTGAGCTCCACGTGGCGGTTGTTGGTAATTACTTCGGTCTGGTCCGACAAGAACAGTGATCCGGTGTTTCGAATTCTTAGGGTTTGATGGCTGTTCGTTCCGGCCAGGCTCAGCTTTCCTTCATGGAGCAGACGCAGACTGTTAAGTTCTACCAATTGAGCGCTGCCTTCTAAGCGCACGCTGTCGTTGGCCGCGTTGAATTCAGCCATGAAGTTCCGCAAACCACTTTGGTTGCTAAAGAGGGCTTGGGTAGAATCGTTGTTCATCAGCCA
>CANHCM010000174.1 GCA_947459155.1 Bacteroidota bacterium
CAACACAGAAACCTTATAACAGGCGCCAAAAATGCCGAGCTGGTAAAGTGCATCTTCGCCTTCGAGTTGGTACTTCATGCTCACCCGGCTAAACATCTCGTTGGTGATGCCGGCCAATCCACCCACCAGCAATGGCAGACCATAGCTCAACATGCTTATCCACAACACCTTACTAAGCCTCCACTCGTGCCTGAGCATATCGGGCAGGAGCAAAACAAAGGTGGCTATGCTGGCAATAAGGTTGGCCAAAAACACGTAAGCCAAACCCATCGATGGAGCGTACACAAGCTCAAGCCATGCAGGAGCGTTCTCCCTGGCCAACATCGGACAAAGCAGCAGCCAGAAGAGGTTCAGGGCTATGTTGATAGCAATGTTGATGAGTCGAAAAGCGGCAAAACGAAGGGGCTTTTGCTGTAGCCGTAGGCGTGCAAAAGGTATCGCCGTTACGGCATCGAGGGCCAGAATGAGGGCAAACCAAATCAGGTAATGCTCCTTTCCGCTGTAGTCCATGGCGGCGGCCAGCGGACCGGCAAAGAGCCACACAAGACCAACAAACAGCGCCGAGCTTGCCGCCAGCGACACTAAAGCGGTGGAATACACGGCCGGCTCCTGCGCTTTCTCGCGGGCGAAGCGGAAAAAGGCCGTTTCAAAACCATAGGTGAGCACCACCAGCAGGAAGGCCACGTACGAATACATCTCGGTAACCACGCCAAAGGCTTCCGGCGCAAAAACGCGGGTATGGAGCGGAACCAGCAGGTAATTGAGCAGGCGGCCAACGATAGAGCTCAGTCCATAAATGGCGGTTTGAGAGGCCAGCTGCCGGAGTGGGTTCATGCTTGAGCGGCTTTCGAATCAGCGTCCGCGGAATTCCGCCTTGCGCTTCTCTAAAAACGCAGCCGTGCCCTCCTTAAAGTCTTCACTGTCGAAGCAATCTGAAAACTCCTCAACTTCGGCCTCAAAGCCATCTTCATCGTAGGCAAAATGTGCATTCACACAACGAATCACGGCGGCAATAGCCAATGGCGCCTTGGTGGCAATTTTTTGTAAAATCTCCTTCGACTTACCGATCAGCTCTGCCTGCGGAACCACATAATTCACCAAACCAAGGCGATGCGCCTCGGCGGCAGAAATCATATCGGCCGTCATCAAATATTCTAAAGCCTTGCCTTTACCGATAAGCTGCACCAGGCGCTGTGTTCCGGCATAACCGGGCGTAAGGCCGAGGTTCACTTCGGGCTGACCAAAGCGGGCATTTTCGGAGGCTACTCTCAGGTGACAAGCCATGGCCAGTTCGCAGCCACCGCCAAGCGCGAAGCCGTTTACTGCGGCCAATACCGGCTTGGGCGAACGCTCAATGGAGGTAAACACATGGTTGCCATCGCGGCTCAGTTTTTCGGCTTCCTCACGACTGTAGGCGGCAAATTCGCTGATGTCGGCGCCTGCTGCAAAGGCCTTTTCTCCGCTTCCGGTAATTAAAACCGCCTTCACTTCGGAGTCGTTATTGGCCTCCCGAAGGGCCATACCCACCTCCTGAATGGTTTGGTAATTCAAGGCGTTTAGCTTGTCGGGGCGGTTCAGGGTAATTTGGAAAATCCCGTCTTCCTTTGCGGTGAGGATGTTTTGATAGCTCATGCTTTGTTGGCGTATGTCACTTTTTGAAGGTCTCTTCCGCTCGGGCGCAACCGGCCCTTGCGGTAAATCATGTTTTGGTAAGGGTTTGTTTTGCCTTTGCGGAGTTGCTTCTGCTCGGCTTCGGGCAAACTTACTATTTCGTGGCATTCGTCGCTGCAGCAGTTTGCAAATTGCGTGGCACAGGCCTCACATTGAATAAACAGCAGGTTGCAGTCTTCGTTGGCGCAGTTTGTATGATGGTCGCAGGGCGCGCCGCACTGGTGGCAGTTCGAAATAATGTCGTCGGTAATGCGCTCACCCAGGCGCTCGTCGAACACAAAGTTCTTCCCCTTGAATTTGCTGGGAATTCCTTTCGATTTGATCTCCTGCGCATAGGCAATAATGCCGCCGTGAAGCTGGTTTACATCTTCAAAACCGTGGTGGCGCAGGTAGGCCGATGCCTTTTCGCAACGGATACCGCCGGTGCAGTACATCAGAATCTTCTTGTCTTTCTTGTCTTGCAGATGCTCTACCACCCAGGGCAACTCCTCCCGAAACGTGTCCACATCGGGTGTAATGGCGCCTTCGAAACGACCAACCTCGGCTTCATAGTGATTGCGCATGTCGACCACAATCGTGTCGGGGCTATCCATGGCGGCATTAAACTCTTCGGCACTGAGGTGTTTGCCCACATTGGTAACGTCGAAGGCGTTGTCGTCGAGGCCGTCGGCTACAATTTTCTTGCGCACCTTAATGGCCAGTTTAAAGAAGGATTTCCCGTCGTCGTCGACCGCTATTTTAAAGGGCACATTGTTGAACTCCGCATGCGCATCGAGCTGATTTCTAAAGGCTTCGAGATTTTCTGTGGGCAGGCTCAACTGGGCATTGATCCCTTCGCGGGCCACGTAAATACGCCCAAGCACGCCGAGGGCAAACCATTCCTTGTAAAGCTGGTCGCGCATTTCGGCGGGATTTTCCAAAATCACGTAACGGTAAAACGACAGCGTTGTGCGAGGCGTAGGATCGTTCTTGATGCGCTCGCGCAACTCATCGGCATTCACCCGGTTATACAAAAACATAGGCAAGATAAAGGTGCTGCAAAGGTAACAAGAATGCCGAACGAGAAGACTGTTTTTCGGCTTCAGGCCGCGCAGCGATGGGCGGCATCACGTTCCAGTCGGGATCTCAACCTAAAGCAAGTGATGTTGCGCCGGGGGTTTCTGTTTTTTCGGGGCGCCAAATTCGCGCTTTCCGCGCTGCACGGCAGCTTGCTCCAATCGCGGGCGCATTTCGGTAGGCTGAGGGTTTGAGGCTTGGGTGGGTGTTTTTCTTCAGGCTTAGGGTTATAATTATGTCACCACTCCGGGGTTTGGGTTTTCTGTGTGCTTCGTTTTTCTATGATTATTTCGGGGCCCTGCCCCTTAGTTGGTGGAAAAAATGATGATGGATGTCTTGAACAAAAAATAAAAAACGAAATAAAAATAACAAATTCAGAAAAAAATAAAATAAACAAAAGAAAATGTTCAGAGCAGGGGCGTAGCTCTCGAAGCTGAGCGGAATTACAACTTCCGCTTAACCGCTCCGGGTGGGCTGCACATTACCATTTGGAAACGAAACCCCAAGTCTTACGGGAACATACGCAATACGAATGAAGAGTCTTGAGTCCTTGGTCCTTAGTCTAAAGTCGGATTTTGGATACCATTTGGGGGTATATCGTATGGCGTATTACGTAGACTATCAATTGGATTCTGGAAAAACGCTGAAGCTTAGGTAAAAATGAGTTTTCGTGATAGGAGTTTTGTTTTTCTTGCATTCGATTCACTCAATAGCCAAGGTGGTTTCGTGAAAAAAGTCAAGCTTCGGCGGAGCTCACTGTACCATTTGGAAACGAAACCCGAAGCCTTACGGGAACAAACGCAATACGTTGTACGCAGTACGTAATACGCCCCAAAAAACAGCGTTCCCCCAAATGTTACCGCAAACTCAGTCTAAAGACTAAAGACTCAGGACTTCAGACTTTTCCTTTTGGAAACGAAACCCCAAGCCTTACGACAACAAACGCAATACGTTGTACGCAGTACGTAATACTCCCCAAAAAACAGGCTACCCATGAATGTTAGCGTGAATAAAGTCTAAAGACTAAGGACTCCAGACTTCCATTAGGGGTTAGCGCTCAATTTACGAATTGGCCTGCTGTGAAATTTCCAGCTGCCAGGCCCCATCATATTGTCTTAAGCCCTTGTTATGCCTGCACTTCCGATTGAATTCAGCAATTGCATTGCTCCTCAACAGTAAAAACAATGCTTCCAAATACAACCGAGGGATGTAAGAACTTATGTAAATACGTAATATTTTTGCGACTGTTTTTAAAAACCTAGCCTTAAAATGAAAACAAAAGTTTTACTTACGGCATTTTTGCTGTTATCAAGCTTAAGCAATTGGGCGCAATTACCCTCTTATCTGCCAGCCAATGGCTTGGTGGCCTGGTACCCGTTTAACGGCAATGCCAATGATGAAAGTGGGAATGGGAATAATGCCTCTACTGTTCAAGCTCCACTAACAACTGATAGATTAAATCAGATTGGTAAAGCATACTCGTTCAATGGCGCATCGGAATTTATTGAGATACAGCATAGTTCCTCATTTGAATTCAATAACAGTATATCAATCTCTGCTTGGATTAATGTATCAGAATTATTTCAGAGCGGGGGAGCTGGTTTCTTTCCAATAATTAGTAAATCAAACCAGCAATTTGTGTATGGAACCTTCGCATTTGGCATCTGGAGCCCAAACTTACTAGCCCACTTTAAAGCACAAGAAACTGGAGCTCCATTTCAAATTAACTTTAACGAATGGCAGCATGTAATTGTAATTATTAGCAATGGAGAAACAAAATTCTACAGCAATGGTAATCTAATTTTCAATGGCCCTTCAGGTATTTTTCCTAATCAATACAACTCGAACCTTCCAATCAGAATTGGGAATGACAGACCTGGTTTGGTTGAATATGCCAACGGAAAAATTGATGATGTAGGGATCTGGAATCGCGCACTAACACCGCAAGAAGTAGCAAGTATTTATTCGGGACAAGCGCCTTGTCAAAACACAAGTGGATCAATCGCTGCTTCCATTTCAATAGGCGAAACATACAGCTTCAATGGTCAGAATTTAACTACAGCAGGAACATACACTGCGACCTTGCAAAATGCAGCTGGGTGCGATAGTGTGGTGACGTTGAATTTGAGTGTTGAGCCGGCTGTTGAGCCTTTGAATTGTGAAATAAGTAGTTCTGACAGTCAACTCTGCTTGGGAGAAAATTCAATATTATCAATCGATAGTATAAATGTACTTGAACTATTAAACCTTGAAGTGTTTTTAGCAAACAACCCTGAATTACAGTTTATTACTTCAATAGGGCAATCAAATTACTTTGTATTAAATACTCCATTGAATTGGAACGATGCAAAAGCATATGGAGATAGTAGAGGATTAAGTTTGTTTGTCATAAATAACGCATCAGAAGAATCGTTAGTCTACAATTCACTACCATTCAAAGGAAATGACTTTATCTCATATTGGATAGGTCTTTACCAAGACCCAACTGACGTTGATTTTTCTGAACCGGCTGGGGGCTGGAAATGGGTTGATGGTAGTTCATTAAATTATCAAAATTGGTTTCCCTCTGAACCCAATAACAATGTGTGCTGTCCTGCCGAAGAGAATTGTGGATTAATAGAATTTGCAAGTTATGGGAAACCATGGAATGACTTATTTTGTGGATTGCAAAATCTGGCTATATTTGAGACTAGATCAACCTCCATCCTCTGGTCAACCGGTGAAACTACATCTTCAATTTCTGTTTCACCAACCGAAACTACCACATATAGCGTAACGGTTACCCAAGGAGATCAAACTTGCACCAGTGAGTTTACAATCACTGTTAACCAACCAAGCGCCATTGCCGAAACAGCAAGTGTATGTAACAGCTATACCTGGAACGGCAACACATATACTCAAAGTGGCACTTACACCTGGACAGGAACAAACGCAGCCGGATGCGATTCGGTGGTAACATTAAACCTAACCATCACGCCACAGCCTGAGCAACCACAACTTGCCTGTTGGCAAACCGCAACCTTCGATGCATCAAGCTGCAGCTGGGTAATTAGTGGAACTCAACCGGTTGAACCCACAAACCTGGCTTGTTATGAAACGGCTGTATTTAACAGTACTATTTGTGAGTGGGAAATTACAGGAACGCAACCTCCAAATTTGTATTTGGGAGGGTCTTCAGTTCCCCTACCCCCTGTGCCTTGCAACGCTTCGTTTTTCTTCAACGATGTAACTTGTGCATGGGATGTAATCGTAACTCCTGTACCTACCATTGTTACCAATGCTTCGGCATGTGTAAGCTATACATGGGAAGCCAATGGAGCAACCTACAACTCCTCAGGCCAATACAGCTTTAATAGCAATTGTCAGGAATACACGCTCAACCTAACCATCAACCAGTCAAGCACTTCATCCGTTAACGCCAGCATCACAGAAGGCGAAAACTACAGCTTCAATGGTCAGAATTTAACTACAGCAGGAACATACACTGCTACTTTGCAAAATGCAGCTGGATGTGA
>CANHCM010000175.1 GCA_947459155.1 Bacteroidota bacterium
ATGGGAGGTGAAGCGCTAAACACGTTGAAAAAGCTGAACGGACTCAGGTTTACTTGTCCGCCGGCATTTACCGTACTGGCAAAGGCAATTGGACGCGGAGCTACGGCTGCCTGAAGGATTGCCTGAACTTTTACCGCAGGTATGGTGGATGGGTCGACCGTTATCATGGCGCAAAGTAAACGATTTCATCTCTGAGGAATAACCGTCATTTTTGGGCCAATTCGAAAATCATCCGCGAAGCGAAAGAAAAAAGACTACTTTTGACCTACCTATATTCAATTACTAACACTATCCTTGCCATGGATTATAATGAGCAGAACGACAGGGAAGAAATCTATTCTAAACCGGTCAGAGCAGGTAAGCGCACCTACTTTTTCGACGTCAAAAGTACAAGGGGCGAAGACCTGTACATCACCATTACAGAAAGCAAGAAGCGCTTTCGCGATGATGGAACGTATTTCTACGAAAAGCACAAAATTTTCCTTTACAAGGAGGACTTTGAGAAGTTTGTAGAAGGCCTCCACGAAGCGATCGACTTTGTGCGCAGCAATCTCAAAGAGAATCCAGACCACCACAACAACGGCGCAGCTGAAGTAAAAAGCTGGTCGAATGTGGAGTTCGAGGATTTAGACGGGAAGTAAACTCCTTCTTTGTGTGTTCGGCAATTTCAGCCGAGCAGAATCAATCCGGCCACAGCAGCAATTAGATAGGCTACCAATCCGCCTGCTCCGCTGTAGTCTTTCGCTATGCGTTGCCCTAAAAACAAGAATAAAAGCGACAGTGCAGAAAGGGCCATACCCCAAAATGAAACATTGGGGTTATTGTGCAATACCAATTCTACCAATCCATAACCGGAGCTGAGTCCGGCCAGCATCTCACTAAGAGTAAGGGCTACCAATAACAGAGGCACAAAACCGCTAAAAAAGGTTTTACTAAAGTGCCCGACCAGCCAACTGAGATTCTCTCTGAAGTTAATCACCTTGTCGAGTCCGCTTTGCAAAAAGAGGATGGCAAAAAATGCAGAAAGGGCAATTTGGCTGAAGTAGATGCCGGTAGAGGTTTCGATAGAAAAATTCATGTGCCTGAGCTTTAGTTAAATAGGGTCTGCTGAAAAACACTCCATGAACTGACATTAAAGGCCCTGGCGCATTTTTAACCACTCAGGTGCACAGGTTTGAGTGCGGCTTTGCGATTTGAATGCAGCTAAACATTTAAAATCTAAATCATCTCGTTAGTCAGACGTGCAGCATTTGCTTCGCTGTCCAAGGCTTGCAGTATTGAAAATACAGCTTTGCCTGTGCGGCTCGCATCTGATGCATTTCTGACCTTTTCAGTAGGCCTAAATATACTCCGCACTTCGCAATTTCAAAATGCCTAAGCAATTTTCCTTGAGTTAGGCCAACGGGCAATTCACGCTAAAACAGGAGGAAGCCCGAAAGGTGTTTTTCCATCAGGGCGAGGGTTTCGGGGTGTTTCAGCTGTTTCTCTTCATCGAGGAGCTGACGAATCTGCGAAATGGGCAGCTTATGCCAATACACATGGGCTTTGAGGTAGTGAAGCATGTTGCTGAGGTCATCCATACCCCTTAAATTACCGGCTCTGCCTGAAGCGACTCCCACGAGTGCGATCTTTTTTCCGGCAAAAATCTGAGGATCGCAGCAGTCAATTACTAATTTAAGAATGCCCGGAATGCTACCATTGTATTCAGGCGCAACAATCACAATGCGATCGTTGCCCGAAAAAAGGCTTTCGGCAAACCGCCTCCACGGATTGTCGCCTTTGCGGTAAATGTAGTCGCCCAAAGGCTCTTGAGGAATTTGCGTTAAACTAAAGTGTTCGTGAGGAACAGAAAGGGTGGTTGCGATTTGACTGTAGGTAAGACTAACCAGTTCGGTTGCACTGCCTTCGCGGTTGGTGGCGCTGATGATGTTGAACATAATGTATAGGCAAATTAACAGCACATTGCCTTGCATGTTTTCAGTACAACCGATTTACGACGAAATGAAGGCTCAGCAATTCGTATTCGCCTGATTTATAGTTTCATATATTTGAAATGTAGGAAGAAACCAATTTCAGCCTCACAGAGAACACTCAATTCAGAATTTTTTTCTTGCTTTACAGACAAATTATGGCTGCCTCAATCACCAACCGCATTTTTCTGTTTATCCTGTTATTCGCTGTTAATCTTTCACAGCCTTTTGCGCAAAGCTTCAAGCAGGAATATAAAGTTTGGAAAAAGCAGTACAAGAAGAACTTTCGCGAAGATCCATCCTCTCCGCTGGGAAGAATCGGAATCACGCGGTTGCGGTTTTTCAAGCCCAACCCCAATTTCAGCATTCCTGCAAAGCTGGAGTTTCTGAACTCATCGGAGGTGATATCATTTCCAACCACCACCGGAAAAACGATGGACTACATTCCATACGCCAAAGCACGTTTTGAAGTGTATTCCCAACCCTGTGAGTTGACCATCTACAAGAGTGCAAAAGCCTTAACCCAAAAGGCTTACGAAAACTACCTGTTCATTCCTTTCCGCGACTACACCTGTGGTGATGAAAGCTACGGCGGAGGTCGCTATATCGACCTTCAAACCACACAAATTCAAGGCGATAAGGTGGTTATTGATTTCAACCGGGCTTACAATCCCTATTGTGCTTACAACGACATGTACTCATGTCCGGTGCCGCCAGCCGAGAACTCTCTTCCTTTGGAAATCAGGGCTGGTGAGAAGAACTTCCGTAAGCGTGGGCGTGCAGCCAAGCCTTGATTTTCAGTATTTCAGAAAGTAGTAGAAGAGCTTCACGTATTCGTTGTTGACCATCAGGAGGCCGTGTTCGTTGGCCCACCACATGTTTTCGGAATACGCTATGGCTGGAGCTCCGCGCAGCACCAGCTCAATTCCGGCCTTTTCAAAGTCGCTCCGAAAGGCATAATCGATTCGGTTGGTGTGAAACCGGTCCGAAACCACCATCACCTTCTTTAGGCCCATCATCCTGCAATATTCCAGCACTACCCCACTCTCTTCGCGTGTAGAAGTGCCGGCCGGAACGATTTCGATCTGGTTTTTACGCACGCCTTCATCTTCCAACTTTCGCACGCTGAGTTCGGCTTCGGTGATGTTCATGTCGAAAGCCAAAAACAAATCGGGAATGTTGGCTCCCGTGCAAACCACTTTAGGGGCATAAGCCGATTTAAGGAGTTTGGCCACTTCGGCCGCGCGGGCTTCGGGATTACCGCTGAGCATAAAGATCGCTTCGCATTGCTGCAACTCGTCTTCCTGAATTAAATAGGAGCCCACAGCAAGCATAAGCGGCTTTCTAACCATCCAGACAACTCCGGCAAAAAGCGAAAATACAAGCAGAAACTTCAGTGTAATCCGAAGAAAAGGATGTATCGATTTCATCTTGCGAACCTAAGTGAATTAATCACAATCCGCCTCAAAGTCTTGTTAAAAAACAAGTCAAGCAACCGCAATACACAAGGCCAAAAACCGTTACTTTGCATGCTAATGAATACCTCTACTCTACTACGCACAGCGCTTATCGGCCTTGTTTTGTTCCTCATGGCAGGTCTTGCGCAAGCGCAGGATGTCCCCAAGGTAATCCAGTTTTCCGGGGTTATTGTAAGTGGCGACAGCCTTAAACCGGTGCCCTACGCCGGCATCGCCGTGAAAGGCTCATACCGCGGAACACTTTCCGACTACTACGGCTTCTTTTCCTTTGTGGCTCAGGAAGGCGATACGATTGAATTCTCGGCCCTGGGCTACATGAAATCGAGATATATCATTCCCGATGATCTCGACGATACCCGATATTCCATCATTCAGGTGCTCAATCAAGACACAATCATGCTTCCGGCCACTGTGGTGTATCCATGGCCAACGCGCGAGCAGATTTACGACTACTTCCTCAAAGCCCAGGTTCCTGATGATGACCTCGAACGCGCCAGAAAAAACCTGAGTCAGGAGAAAATGGCCGAAATCTCCATGGTGATGCCCATGGACGCCGGCATGAATTACCGAAATAGCATGAGCCAGTACAACACCCGTTTGTACAACGCCGGACAAATACCGATGAACAATCTGCTGAACCCGATTGCCTGGGCCAAGTTCGTGGATGCCTGGAAACGCGGCGACTTCAAAAAGAAAAATTAAGCATGACCCAATACGGCGCTCGCCTGTTTCTTGCAATCATTTGTTGTTTGTTAACCCTTCCTGCCCAATTGCTCAACGCGCAGCAAACCGGCATTCGTGGAAAGGTAAAAGGCGAGCAAGGAAACTTGCTGTCGGGGGCCATTCTTTACCAGGCGGGTAACATGAAAACCAATACCTCCGCCGATGCCGACGGTGAGTACCGCCTCTTATTGCCGCCCGACACCTCCATTTTGGTGGTAACCAAACTCAGCGGCTTTTTGAACGATACCCTAAGAGTAAATCTCCGACCGGGCGAAATGCGGGAAATCAACATCGTGCTTGAAGCCAAAACCATCGAGCTTGGCGCTCAGGTGATTACCGACCAAAGAGCCCTCGAAACAGGAATGATCTCGATCGACCGTCGCATCATCACCAGCATTACTGGTCCGGCCGGCGGCATCGAAATGACCCTCAAAACGCTTCCCGGTGTTTACTCCAACAACGAATTGAGCTCGCAATACTCGGTACGCGGAGGGAACTACGACGAAAATCTGGTGTATGTAAACGACGTTGAGATTTACCGTCCTTTTTTGGTTCGTGCCGGCCAGCAGGAAGGCCTCAGCTTCCCCAATCCCGACATGGTCGAAAACCTCCGTTTCTCGGCAGGAGGCTTTGAAGCCAAGTATGGCGATAAAATGTCGTCGGTGCTCGACATCCGCTACAAACGTCCGAAAGGCTTCGGAGGTGCGGCATCGGCCTCTATTCTGGGCGGAAACCTACAGCTGGAAGGCGCCACCAAAGATTACAGACTCTCGGGCATGGTGGGTGCCCGCTATAGAACCACACAGTATTTGCTTAACAGCCTCGACGTGCAAGGGCAATATCGCCCGGCATTTACCGATATTCAGGGCTTCCTCACCTTTGCCGCCACCGATGAGCTCGACATTGAGATGCTCGCCAACTATGCGGTGAACAACTACCGCGTATTTCCGCAGGACCAGGAAACGGAGTTCGGAACCATCAATCAGGCCTTGAGGCTCAGGGTATTTTTTGATGGCAAGGAAGAAAGCCGTTTTGCCACCGGAATGGGCGCTTTAACCTTCAACTGGAGGCCTACCAAGAAAACAACCCTCAAGCTCATCAGCTCGGCGTTTAACTCTTCCGAAACTGAAGAATCGGATGTGGAAGGCTTCTATTTTATCGATGAACTGGAGCGCGATCTGGGGAGCGAGGACTTTGGCGATGTTGCCTTTAACCGCGGCATTGGCTCCTACCTTACCTTCATCCGCAACCGCCTCGATTACCGCGTGTGGAATGTGGAGCACAAAGGCTACCACGATGGAAACAAACACTTCCTGAGCTGGGGAATTCGTATGCAGGAAGAGCGCATCGACGACCAGTTGAAGGAATGGAAAATGATCGACTCGGCAGGATTTTCCCTTCCCATCTTCCCGGAAGACCAGATTGTGCTCGATTCGTACCTGAAAACCTCCGCCCAGCTTCAATCGTACCGTTACCACGCTTACGTGCAGGACGAATTCCGGATTGAAAAGGACTCTTCTTACCGATTCACCTTCACCGGCGGTTTGCGCGCCAATTACTGGACACTCAACGGCCAAACGCTTATTAGTCCGCGGGCGGTTGTATCGCTCAGACCATTGCGCTGGAAACGCGAAATCACCTTTCGCCTCGCGGCCGGACACTATGCCCAGCCGCCGTTTTATCGCGAGCTCCGGGGCTTCGACGGGAGCATCAACAAAAACCTGAAAGCCCAGGAAAGCTGGCACTTCATCGGAGGCGCCGAGTTTACCTTTAAGAGCTGGGGCCGCGATTTCAGCTTTTATTCCGAAGCTTACTACAAGATTCTCAGGAACCTCGTGCCTTATGAGATCGACAACGTGCGGGTGCGGTATTATGCCGACAATCTCAGCGACGGTTATGCGATGGGGCTCGACATGAAGGTGAACGGCGAATTTGTGAAAGGCGTGCAAAGCTGGGCTTCCATGAGCATTATGCAAACCCGCGAAGACATCCGCAACGACTTCTATTACGACTATTTCAATGCCGAAGGTGAAGCCATCATTCC
>CANHCM010000176.1 GCA_947459155.1 Bacteroidota bacterium
CCGCCAATCTCCCAGGCTCTTTTACTACCTTTGCACTGCCATGAGCGATACCATCAAACACGAGTGCGGCATTGTCTTAATCCGCCTGCTCAAACCCCTCGATTACTACCGCCAGAAATACGGTTCTGCCCGATACGCCCTCAACAAACTCAATCTGCTCATGGAAAAGCAGCACAACCGCGGGCAAGATGGTGCCGGGGTGGCCTGCATTAAGTTTGATGTGCCGCCTGGTCATCGCTACATTGGCCGATATCGTTCGAATGCCGCACAGCCGCTTAAAGACATCTTCGAGAAGCTCAATTCTTATTACGAAGAAATGCGGCGCGATAATCCCGAAAAGTTCAAAGACACCGAATACCTCAAAGCCAACCACCCTTTTATCGGAGAACTCCTGATGGGGCATCTTCGCTACGGCACCTTTGGCAAAAACAGCATCGAGAACTGTCACCCCTTTCTTCGCCAAAACAATTGGATGAGCCGAAATCTGGTGGTGGCCGGAAATTTCAACCTCACCAATGTCGACGAGCAATTTAATCAGCTCATTGAGCTGGGGCAACACCCCAAGGAAATGGCCGATACCGTTACTGTTCTGGAGAAAATTGGTCATTTTCTCGACAACGAAAATGAACGCCTGTTTCGGGAGTTCAAGCGTCAGGGACACGGAAATTACGAAATCTCAAGGCTTATCGCCCGCGATTTGGATGTTGCCGAAATCCTCCGCCAGGCTTCCAAACGCTTTGATGGCGGCTATGTGATTACCGGAATGATTGGTCATGGTGACGCCTTCGTAGTGCGCGACCCCAACGGAATCAGACCTTGCTACTATCTGCAAAACGAAGAGGTTGTGGTGGCCACTTCCGAACGACCGGTGCTTCAAACAGCCTTCAACATTCCACTGGAGGAGATCCGCGAACTGCCTCCGGGCTCAGCCCTCATCATCAAAAAGGATGGCCGTGTTACAGAAGAAGTCATCCGCGAACCCAAGGAGCGGCTCTCTTGTTCTTTTGAGCGCATCTATTTCTCCCGCGGCTCCGACGCCGATATCTACCGCGAGCGTAAAGCACTTGGACGAAACCTCAGCAAGCAGATCCTCGAAGCCATCCACTACGACATCGACAATACGGTGTTCTCCTACATTCCAAACACTGCCGAAACCGCCTTCTTTGGCCTCGTTCATGGCATGAATCAATGGTTGAATGAAGAGAAGAACAGACAAATTACGGCCTTGAATGGTAAGCTCGATGCGGATGTGGTTGACCGAATCCTCAGCCGCAGCATTCGGACGGAGAAAATCGCGATTAAAGATGCCAAAATCAGGACTTTCATCACCGACGATTTGCACCGCGATGAGATGGTTGCCCACGTATATGATGTAACGTATGGTATTGTTCGGGAAGGTGTGGATACGCTGGTAATTATCGACGATTCCATTGTTCGTGGTACCACGCTGAAGCAAAGTATTTTACGAATCCTCGACCGATTGGGGCCCAAGAAAATTATCATTGTTTCTTCGGCACCACAAATTCGTTACCCCGACTGTTACGGAATCGATATGGCTAAACTGGGCGATTTTATTGCCTTTCAGGCGGCAGTCGACCTACACCGTGAGCGCGGAACCGAATATGTGATCGATGAAGTGTATGAGCAATGCATTGCCCAAGACACTTATCCGAAGGAGGAAATCCGTAATGTGGTGCAGCGTATCTACGAACCGTTTACCGATGAGGAAATCTCCGACCGCATTGCCAAATTGGTTACCCCAACCGATATCAATGCCGAGGTAGCCGTGATTTATCAAAAGCTCGACAGCCTCCATGAGGCTTGTCCAAACCACCGTGGCGATTGGTATTTCTCAGGCAATTACCCGACTCCCGGCGGTAACAAAGTGGTGAACCGCGCCTTTATCAATTTTTACAATCGGGTAAACGAGCGGGCGTATTGATTACAGGCCAATCGCCCGAAGCAACTTTGGCCCCTTTGTACGATCAACCGGCTTTAACCGAAAGCCTCCGAAAATCCTAAACCAGCTAAAATTATTGTCGACCCACAAGTCTGCATCACGGGTGCCGGCAAAGCTCAAGCTGTGAAACGAGATTCCGCTGAACCAACGATCGGCGTTGTATCCCAAAATGAGCCTGAATTCTGTGGCTGCGGCTGTACTTTGCCGGAAGGTTCTTATGAGTAAATCCTGAGGACGGTAAAAGCCACTTTCGAAGGCAATTCCGGGAAGCAGATACAAGGTTAAAAACCAGGGTTTGTAGGGCGAAACAAAGGTGTGGATGTACCCGGCATGGATGGTAAAGGTACTTTGGCGTACCGAAACTGCCCGGTTAATCGGCAGGTATTCGTCGTACAGGCCAATTGGAATCATGGTTTGTGTTGTGTCGCTGTCGATGAGGTTCAGGCGATACGAAGCTCCCGCTACAAAGCTCCCAGCGCTTTTTTCCTGGCGGTCGAGTTGCCAAAGCGCTGCGCGGTAAGAGAATTTATCGGGACGAAAGCAGTAAAGTACGTTGGAAAACAAGGTAAAACTGCTTATGTCGGGCCGATGGGGCAGGGGCAGACCGCTCACCCAAAGGCTATCGGAAATTTGAGGATTGGTTTGGGAGTATCCTTGATAAAACTGGATGAAATTGGTATTCCAAATCCGGCGCCCGTTAAAGCTGAAACGCAAATTAAACTGCTCCGTTTCTCCCTGGAACCGCGATTGGCCTACAGGCAATGAAAACAAGCCTAAGGAGAGACTAAGCCAACGGTAATCGAAAGAGGCAATGAAATTGGTTCGGGTATTGGGCTCATAGCGCACAAACAAGGATTCATTGGCCGGATTCACTAAGTTGATTTGCTGTCGGCGCCGAGCAAACTCAAACGTAACATGAGGTTGATCCTTAAATCGGATAAAATACACCGGTTTTTCGGGCTCATTGGTCAATGTATCCGAAGGCCCGGCAATTCCGGACATATATAAAAAAACACCCGGAAGAATGCTCAATATCACTTTCCGGGTGCTCCATTTCATAGTTCAGAAACGTCTCTGATAAGCTTTTCTTGTTTAGTGAGCGATGCCTACACGAACTACCTGCTGCTCTTTCCCATTGGAAACGGTGAGAAGGTACATTCCGGAGGCCAACGATGAAGTTTCAATCTCCATCAGGTTGGCTGGCGAAATCCGCTGTAACAATACCTGCTTTCCGCTAAGGTCGTTGAGCACTACCATCACCTGTGACTGAGTGTCGCGGAAACCGGTTCGGATAAATAACTTTTCCTGTGCAGGATTAGGGAAAACGAGGAAGGCATCCGGCGAAGCCGCATTTACATCTATGGTGGTTACTGTAAACGGCGCCGATGTTGAACTACAGCTTCCCTGTGTTACAGTAACCGTGTAATTGCCCACGGCTGTTGGGGTGAGCTGCGGTTCGTTGGCTCCCGAAATGGCTGTTCCATTCAAGAACCACTGTATCGAACCACCACTGGTGCTTGTGGTAAGCACTCCGTTGTTATTGCTGATTTGCGGCACGGCCGGCTGGTTGCTCACCACCACCGCATTGTTCTGAGTTTGGGTGGCCGTTTGTCCTGCGCAAGAGCCCGTTACTACCAAAGTAGCATTGTAGGTTCCGGCAGTTGCGTAGGTAACCGTTGGGTTTACGGCGGTGCTGCTCGATGGATTTCCGCCGGGGAAGGTCCATTGGTAACCCACAGCCGCAGTGGCTGTTGAAGTAAAGGTTACCGTATTGCCTGTGCAAATTGTTCCATCCGAAATGTTGAAGCTCGATGTTGGCGGTGCGGCTTCCATCCAGGCGCTGATGGCGTGTGAAACAGAAAGTCCCCAGCTGGCTTCTTCGGTGTATTCATGCCAGCTGCCATCTTCAAATTGTTCAAAAGCCGTATTGGGAGTCGATTGGCCGTCCTCATTCGTATACAAAGCCAAGATAACCCCGCTGGCCGGGTTAATCACCACACCGAGATAAAAGGCACCACTTACCGTAACCGGACTGGCAAACTGAACCTGTAAATACGCATCATTCGTTACGCTATTGATGACCGTAGTCATAGGTACTGTTGTGCTGGCTAAAATGCTGCCCGGGAGCCCTCCCGTACCATTGTCGTCGTACAAACGGAACGTCACATTGTAAGAGCCTAAGCCATTCAAATCGGCATCGGCAAATTTGAAGAAGCCTCCCCTAACCCGCGTAAATGGTGAAACTGCGGTGAACTTATCCACCTTTGCGGAGTCGTTGTAAGTATTGGTTCCCGCAAAATAGCCAATCTCCTGAGTTCCATAAATGGCTTCGGTGCCCGGCAGCGGAAAGCGCAACGTGTCGTTACAGGCCGATGGCGGCGTTGGTGGAGTGCTGTTGCACACATTCGCATTCAGCAAAGAAGCCCGGGCTCCACCCGGCGCAAAAAACGAACGCATGCGGGTTTTCTGCCCATTGGTGAACATTGTGGCGCAGGCATCCGACATATAATCCATGTAGTTCATGAACATGTCGCCGTTTGGACCATTGCTGCATGAAATCTGAGGGAAGCTCGGACAACCAACCGATTCATCTGCTTGATTGGGCGTATCGGCAATTTCATCCGTTCCGTTGCAAGCATTTCCATCGTCGCCCCAAATGTGGTATAAGCCCAGCCAGTGACCCACTTCATGGGTGGCGGTGCGGCCTAAATTGTAAGCGCCTCCAAAAGTGTTCGCCGGAGGACGACCAACGGTTTCGTAGCCCACAACCACTCCATCGGTGTTGGCAGGCCCGCCGGGAAACTGTGCGTAGCCCAATAAGCCACCCGACAAATCGGCTACCCAAATGTTCAGGTACGATGCTCTCGGCCAGGCATTTCGTCCGCCTGATGAGGTAAACTTCACATCGTCGTCTGTGCTGAACGAACTCACCGTGGTTTGAGTTCGCGTAATACCGGTAGTAGGGTTTCCGCTGGGATCAACTGTCGCGAGGCAGAATTCAATTTCTACGTCGGCAGCAACTCCTTGAAAAACCGAAGGCGTAGAACTAAAATTGGAGTTAAGCTTCCGAAAGTCGTCGTTCAACACGTCGATCTGAGACAGCAGTTGGGCATCGGAAATATTCTCTGTGGCATTCTGATACACCACATGGAAAACCACGGGAATCGTATATACAACGCGATTCACGTCATGCTCCGATTGCGCACTTTCGAAGTGCTGAATGTGTTGGTTAATTACCTCGCGCATCATTTGATATTCACTGTCGTTTTGCAACAGTCGTTGATGCACATCCATGGTGCCGCAGCGGTGCGACTGCGCATGGGAAACTAGAGCGGCAGTAAGGGCTGCCAATCCGAGTAGAAGTTTTTTCATGTGATGGTTTGTCGCCAAATAAGGCGGCTAATTTAGACAAATCTGCCCTTTTGCTCAATCCGAAACCTGAGCCTTTCCTTACATTCGGGTGTTGATAAACTCAATCACGCTCAAGGCCTAAGCCATCACCCATTGTGTTGTTTTTGTTGGTGGGGCGCATGCCTTGTTGAACACCACGTGAAGCGCGCATTCCGGCCGGGCGATGCAGCCCGCGTGAGGGATGGACGGGGAAAGCCCGCAGCACACGGAGCGCAGCGCAGTGTGCGAGGACTTGTACCAAACAGCCCGACCCCGCTTTTCAGGGGGCACGCCCGAATGGAGTCGACTTCTTCGGCCTCCAATGTTTGATTGTAGACTTTGTATGTAACCTACAAAATCTAAATTTCCTTCTCCCAGCGCGCTACCACAAAAGTAGCCAGACAGTTGCCCAATACATTCACCGTTGTGCGCCCCATGTCCATTACCGCGTCAATGGCTAAAATGGCAAAGGCCTTCTGTGGGTCTAATCCCAACGATGCCACCGTGCTCACCAAAATGAGGAACGAAGCGCCCCGAATTCCGGCCACGCCCTTCGAGGTAAGCATCAAAATCAAACACATCTGAATTTGCTCCGAGAGCGTTAAATCGACGCCACAAGCCTGGGCCACAAATACCGAGGCCAACGAAAGGTACAGCGTTGTGCCATCCAGATTGAAGCTGTAGCCTGTTGGCAATACAAAAGCCACCACCTTGCGCGGAATGCCCATCGCCTCAAGATTTTCCATGGCTTTGGGTAAGGCAGCCTCTGAACTGGCTGTCGCAAAG
>CANHCM010000177.1 GCA_947459155.1 Bacteroidota bacterium
GCGATAAATAAACGGAACGCCATAACTCATTCGCGTATTCAGCAAAGCATCGCTGTTCAGCATCAGTTCAACCAAATTGAACAGCTCAGCAGGCCTGATACTGCTGTTCTTTTCGAGCCAAATTTGCCAGGAAGGAAACATGCTGCGATGAAGGTAAGATTTCTACGGATTGCCTTGCTTAAACGCACGGTAAAACTGGAGTCCGTGTTGAACCCAATACAAGCCCTGCGACAAGGTTTCGGTATCGCATTCGGCACCGGAGCAGTTCAATACAACCTGACCTACAGCATTACGAATAACCCAAGGCTCTCCCTGAAAGTTGGCCAATACGATGCGATCGCTGAATGGATTGGGATACACTCCGGCCACTGCACCCGGCTTGCCCTCCAACCCGGTAATGGTCACTTCGAAGCAATCGGAGGTGTCGGCACAACCATTTTGACTAATGCTCACGGCAAAAGAACCGGGCTCGGTGATGGAATACTCAGCGGCCGTTTCACCTTCCAAAGGCTCTGCATTGCAACTGTACCATTGGTATTGGGCTCCAGGCGTTACGGGCTGTGCGATTAAAAGTCCATCGCTCTGAACTATCGTTGCTTCCGGAGCGCTTAGGAAGGCAATGGATGCCGTTACCAATGAATCGCAACCATTCTGGCCTTGAAGCAACAGCTCTACCTCAGTCGCCTCGGTATACTCCAGGCCATTGAATACCACACTTTCGCCCTGACAAGCACTTAAACTCAGCGAGGTTTGCTGCACCGGGAACACCTCAACATTTACAATGGCAGGACTCGAAAGTACGCCACATACCCGGCTTCGAACCTGAAAGCTGGTGCTGTTTTGCAAAACCCCGGTGTCGAATTGATTTCCAGCTGAAAGCAAGTCGCCACCGGCCGAGTACCAAAGCACCTCACCATTGGCAGCGGCCTCTAAACTGAAGCTCTCGCCCGCACATACATTTATTTCGGAACCAGCGCTGATTTCGGGCTGTTCAGGCGTGGCGCAAGGCAATCCCCGCAGGTAATAATGGTGGTTGTCTTGCTGATTGTACCAGCCCACATGGAGCGTATCGTTATTCACCACAGCACTGGTGTACAAACCATTCTGCCCACCAAACTGCAAAAGCTGAGGTGTTCCCCAACTGGTTCCGTTGGCATCGTTAGCCTTCACGATGTACAAGCCTGTTAAGCTCGAAACGCCACCCTGGAAAAAAATCACCGGCACACCCTGGTACATGGTCAAATGCGCATGTCGCCCGCCGGGCAGCGGAGAAACGGTGAGCGGAGTTCCCCAGCTTGTTCCGTTGTTATCGTTCGCCCGAACGTACTTTAACCTCTGGTTGGTATTGTCGAAATAAGCAATAGCCGGTCGCCCACTTACGGCGGCCAGCGAGGTAAACTGGCCAACATCGCCGGTGGCATCTACCACCACAGGCGCGCCCCAGGCCGTTGCCGCTGCATTGGTCGCCCGGAGGTAATGAAGGTTGTCGTTTGTAGCCTCATAGTGTGCCGCCGCCGGATTTCCGTTAATCAGCGCTACAGAATGAAAATATCCACTGTTTTGTGTAGGGTCGATGGCTGCAGGAAAGCCTGTAAAGCTGGAACCGTTGGCATCAATCGCTTTGCGGAAATACATGCGGTTGGAAGCGTCTGAGGAAAAGAAAAACACACCCGGAACACCTCCACAATTGAGCGTGTTAATCAGCGGATCGGGAAAATCCTGCGCCGGGTAAACCTCAACTTCCAGAGGCCAGCTCAGGCCCTGAGCATCGTTCGCGCGCAAAAATTTGATGTACTCAATGGTTTCATCATAATAGGCCATCGAAGGGTTTCCATTGAAGGTGTTAAGCTTGATGAATTTGCCTCTTGCACTCGAACCGGGCGGTATAACCGGATTGTTCCATTGGGTTCCGGAGTAATTGGCTGCGGTAATGAACTTAGGAACCTGCATGGTTTGATCGTAGTAGGCAAAAGCCGGACGGCCATCCACCAAGCCAAAGGAAGCATACTCTCCAAGCGCATGCTCGGCATCCCATGAGAACCGCGTATTCCAGGCGTTGCCGTTGGTATTGGTCGCTTGTATGTAGTTCAGGTTTAGGTTGTCGAAGGTGTGGTAACTCAGGCAAGGTAGGCCTTCGGCCAGGATGACATCAGCGTACAGCCCCGGAGAATCGGCAACATCCACCACCGTTTGCGTCCAGGTGCCGCTACCGTTGGCATTGGGCGATCGACTCAGCTTGAAGCGGTTGTTGGTATCGTCGAAATAGGCGATTATCGGACCTGAAGCGCCTACAGTCATAGCGGGCCAAAAGGCGTCTTCGGCCGATGGCGAAACGGCAATGCCGCTGCCCCAACTTGAGCCCTGGGCATCGGTGGCCCGAACAAATCGAATCAAATCGGTGGCAATATCAACATGAGCAATTGCCGGAAAGCCATTGACCACCTCCAGATCGACTAAATCGCCGCCGGTCTCTACCGAAATCATGCTTCCCCAGGTGGCGCCATCAGGGTCGTTGGCGCGAATGTAGCGGGCAGAGGCCGCCCCGGCTCCTACTGAATATTTAAAGGCAATGGCAGGATTTCCATCAACCACTTTAAGCGAAGTTCCGGCGCCGGCGCTGTTGGCAGAAACGATGGTTTGAGGCGTACCCCAGGCCAACCCACCGGCATCAAGTGCACGCACATAGCGAAGGTCGGCCGATGTTTGCACGAAATAGCTGATGGCAGGCCGTCCATTCACTTCGAAGAGTGAAGCAAACTGTCCGCAATCGTTAAGACTGTCGATGGTCACGGGCGTTCCCCAGGTATTTCCATCGGGGTCGAGCGCCCGCACGTATTTTAAATCGCGCTTGAAGCCATCGTGATAGGCAATGGCAGGATGCCCCGCAATCACGGCGAGTGAGGCATACAAGCCTACATTTCCGGCATTGTCGGCGGTTTGAATGGACGACCATGAGCTGCCTTGTGGGTTGTTCGCCCGAACAAACTGCAAGCGGGTGCCGGTAACGTTATAAAAAGCGATTGCCGGATTCCCGTTCACCATAGCCATACTGGTGTATTGGCCGGTGCTGCCGTTCATTGGACCGATGGTATCGGGTACCTCAATCGGTGTTTCCCATTGCTGCGCGTTTACAAGGCCAAAAGAGAGCAGCGTCGACAGCCAGAAAAGTGAGAGCCTGATTTTCATGGAGTTGGTTTGTGGTAAGGCGTTCAAAAATAGCGGTATTCTCCCATGCGATTGGGGTTTAAAAATGCTTTTGCCCCTTCAACCTCGGGTAAATGAGTCATGGGTAGCCGGGAGTGCACATTTTTTTACATTTGACAACCAACCTAAATCGAATGAAACGCATTCTCTTGTTTGCGGCAGCGGCGGTAATTCTGCTGGTGGCCGGCGTGATGCTGTATGCCCAACTGATGTACAACCGCTCGTTTACCGACCAATATCCGGTAAACAACATTACAATCCAGGCCGATTCGGCCATGATCGAACACGGGCGTTTTCTGGTGTATGGCCCGGCACACTGCGCCCATTGCCATACGGCCATTGAGAATCTCGAAGCCTTGGAGAAAGGGGCTGAGGTACCCATGTCGGGAGGATTTGTTTTCGAACTTCCTCTGGGTAATGTGTATTCGCCCAACATTACGCCCGACAAAGAAACGGGCATTGGAAATCACAGCGATGGCGAGCTTTACCGAATGCTGCGGTACAACATCCGCAAAGATGGAGCTGCTTGCCTGGAGTTGATGCCCTTCTCGAACATGAGCGATTATGACATAAAGAGTGTAATCGCCTTCATCAAGCGACAAAAGCCGGTGCGCAATGATGTTCCAAAGCACGATTACTCGCTGTTGGGCAAATTTGTGAGAAGCACCAGCATACAACCAACCTTACCGGCGGCCGAGCCGATGGCATTCATCGCGCGCGACTCTTCTGTAGCTTACGGAAAATACCTCTGCGAAGCGGTGGCCAATTGCCGTGGCTGCCATACCAACCGAGACCTTAAAACCGGAGCCTTTGTTGGGGAGCCGTATGCCGGTGGCTTCGTCATGGGTCCCGATAAAAGCACCGCAGGCTTTACCTACATTACACCGAACATCACTTTCGATGCAGAAACCGGAGTCATGAGTCGCTTCGATGAGGCTGCCTTTATTGCCCGCATGCGAGGCGGAAGGGTGCATCAGACTTCTCCGATGCCCTGGGGCCCCTATTCGCGTTTAGCCGACAATGATCTAAAAGCCATCTACCGTTTCCTGAAGACCGTAAAACCGGTGAAACAGGCAAACCAAGGCCCTGTGATTGCGCCGGAAAAGGGGGCTTCGTAAGAAAACAAGGTTAATACTTGACAGATTGGGAATGCGATTCCCAATCTGTCAAAACTTATCTCAATGCTTGAGTTGACGAGGCTTCCAGGCCGCTCTTCAAGAAACCAAGGTATTCATCTTTGGTGGTGTAGCCTACGGGCTCGGCCAGCAATTTCCCTTGAGGAGAGAGCAAAATGTACTGTGGCTGAGAGTTCGACTTGAAGTTCACCACTTGCAGATTGCTCCATTTGTTGCCTACGGTGGTTACTTTTTTGCCGGTAAGACAGGAGGTGAATTGCTCCTCGACAGGGAGTTCCTTTTTCTCATCTACGTACAAAGAGACCAGCACATACTCTTCGCTCATGATTTTCTTCACTTCCGGATCTACCCAAACGCCTTCTTCCATGCGCCGGCAGTTTACGCATGCCCAGCCGGTAAAATCGATAAGCAATGGCTTGTTTTCAACCCTTGCTCTTTCCATGGCTACGTAAAAATCGTGTTCGCAGGGAATGCCCTGGGGGCAGTGACTGTCATCGGCGCCAGCCTGCTTCGCTTCATTTTTAGCCGCATAGCTGTAGAACATCGGCGGTGGAAAGCCTGAGATCAGTTCGAGGTTTGCCCCAAACACGCCTGTGGCGAAATACACACCCGAAGCGGCAAACAATGCCGCAAGTCCAACACGAATACCGCTGAGTTTCTTCAATGGTGAGTCGTGCGGGAAACGTATTTTTCCCAACAGGTAGAGCGCAAGACCGAAAGCAAGAATGGTCCAGATTACCAGGAAGGTCTCACGCTTGAGCAATCCCCACTGCTCCACCAGGTCGGCATTCGACAAAAACTTGAAGGCCATACCCAGCTCCAGAAAACCGAGCACTACCTTCACCGAGTTGAGCCATCCGCCCGATTTGGGCAGAGAATTTAACCAGGCCGGGAAAGCCGCAAACAAGGCAAATGGAAGTCCGAGGGCGACACCAAAGCCCAGCATTACAAACAAGATGTTGTAAGGGTCGGGGTTGGTGGCGAGCGTTCCGGCCAGGAAAGAGCCGAGGATGGGGCCCGTGCAGCTAAACGACACCAAAGCGAGGGTGATGGCCATGAAGAAAACCCCGATCAAACCGCCCATACCTGAAGCCGAATCGGCTTTATTGGCCAGAGAAGAAGGCAGGGTGATTTCGTAGTATCCAAAGAAAGAAATGGCAAAGGCGACGAAAATCACGAAGAACACAATGTTCAGGGTGGCACTCGTGGCAATCTCATTGAGGGTATCGGGTGGCACCTTCGCAACGATGAAGGGCACGGCGATTAAGGTGTAAATGCCGGCAATCGACAAACCGTAAACGATGGCGAGGAAGAGGCCCTTCTTTTTGTTGGCCGCACTCTTGGTGAAAAAGCTCACGGTAAGTGGAATCATCGGGAATACGCAAGGTGTGAGCAAGGCAACCAGTCCGCCCCCAAAGCCCAGCAGAAAAATCCACCAATAGCTTTGGCTTTCTTCCGACTTTTCGGTGGTCACCAAGCCGTCGATCACCAAATCTTTACAATCGCCCGGTTTCACGGTGGCTCCACTTGCGGCATTAACAGGAGTGGTATCGGCCTTTACGGTGGTCAGGCTGGTATCGATTTTCGCTCCGGCCTGCTCCGGTTTGGCTTTGATGCTGAAGCTGAACGCGGTAGGATCCATAGGAATACAACCCACTTCATCTTTACAGGTCATGCCATTAATCTCGCCGGTAATCTTCTGTTCCTGGTTTGTGGTGTTGATGACCTTTTGGGTAAACA
>CANHCM010000178.1 GCA_947459155.1 Bacteroidota bacterium
CGATTTAATCCCATCAAAATCAAGGCTTTGCACGATTACGGTCGAAATGTTTAGTCATTTTGCCCCCAAGTTTTGAACAAATTCGCCACACTTTTCAACACTTTTGTGTTCAAGAGTTACGTGTGTAAGGGGAGGGGGAGTCTTGAGTCTTGAGTCGTGAGTCGGGTTTTGGATAGCATTGGGGTGTACGTGGTGGTACAACGTATTCCGTATTGCGTATTTCGTTTGATCACGTAAGGCTTGGGGTGGCCGTTTCCAAATGTGAATGTGCCTTCCGCCCAGAGTGGTTAAGCAGAAATTGCATTTTCGCTTTTGTGAACTGGAGATTTCAGACTGAGCTCACGGTAACATTCGGGTTTTAAAAATTATCGCGAAGTTTTGCGCCCTAGGGGGCGTTTCGGAATATTCAAACCCCGAAGGGCTGACACGATGATAACCAACCTTGAGCGCAACAAAAACCCCGAAGGGGTGACATAATCCTACAGACCGCTCAGAGCGCTTAAGCAGAAATTGCATTTTCGCTTTTGTGAACTGGAGATTTTAGACTGAGTTCATGGTAAACATTCGGGTTTTAAAAATTATCGCGAAGTTTTGCGCCTAAGGGGGCATTTCGGAATATTCAAACCCCGAAGGGGTGACACGATGATAACCAAACCAACCTTGAGCGCAACAAAAACCCCGAAGGGGTGACATAATCCTACAGACCGCTCAGAGCGCTCAAGCAGAAATTGCATTTTCGCTTTTGTGAACTTGAGGGTTTAGACTGGACGAAGCATTACATTGAGGTAACTGCGGTTTGGCTCAATAGCCGGGTTTTGCTCGTTTAATCCTTGTTACATACTTTTGGCCTAAATGCATGTTGAATGGCCGGTGCGCATCAGTCGGCAAATGCGCCAAGCCGCCAAACTTTGTGGAACATTTTACATAAAACGTAAATGAATAAAGAGAGAATTATATGATAGTATCAGCCATAATATTCATCATTCTCGGAATTTTAATAAAGTACGGAAAAATGTATTGGTTAATTGCAGGGTATAATACTATGCCTAAAGAAGAAAAGGAAAAGTATGATTTAGATGGAATAGCAACGGTATTTCGAAATGTAATGTTCGGAATGGCGCTTACCATAATTTTGGGCTACTTCATTGCTAATTGGACTGAAAAATCTGTTATTCAAGATTATGCATTTGGGGCCTCCATTGGCATTGGTATACCGTACTTGTTTGTTAAATCAAACTCGAAGAAGTATAAACTCAAAAAATGACTATGAATTTACCATTTGACAATTCTTTGTTTTTAATCCCAGCAACTTCAGGACTGATTTTTATGCTTGCAGGATTTGTAATGTTGAAATTCCCACCGAAAAAAATAAACTCACTTTATGGTTACAGAACAAGTAGTTCAATGAAAAATCAAGAAAGGTGGAATTTTTCTCAAAAATATTCTGCTTTAGAAATGATTAAACTTGCAGTAATTTTAAGTTTAACTTCAGTTATAGGCATAATATATAGTCCGGAAGGTGAACTCGGAATTTTTTTAGGATTAGGATTAATGATATTAATGGTAGTGGTTTTGCTCATACGAGTTGAAAAAGCAATTAAAAATAAATTTGGAAACGAATAGTAACCCCACCACAACAGTTGTTTGGCGAAAGCAAGGGTTTAAGGCAGTTTTGTGAGGGGGGGCTTGCCGGGTGCTTTGTTTTTGTTTTACCTCTCTCACTCATCTCTCTCCACAGGCGAGAGACGATACTTTACGGTAAAACGGGGTTTAAGAGGTGAAAGGGTGAATTCGTCAATGGCATGGATCGCTCTGGCTCTCGCTCTGAATTTACCTCTCTCACTCATCTCTCTCCACAGGCGAGAGACGATACTTTACGGTAAAACGGGGTTTATTAGTGAAAGGGAATTTTCGATAACCTTCTATCTCGTTAACCGCTTTGGGTGAAAGGCCCGTTCGCATTTGGAAACGGTAGCCCAAGCCTTACGTAATCAAACGCAATACGCAATACGTTGTACGTTGTACGTTGTACGTTGTACGTTGTACGTTCAAAAAGAAAACGCCCGCCCAAATGTTACGACACACCAAGTCTCAAGACTAAAGACTCAGGACTCATCGTATAACCTCCAGCCTGTACTGCCCTACGCGGTCGCCTTGCACCACCCGAATGAAGTACAAACCATTGGCGTAGCGTCTCACATCGAAGGTATGAGAACCGCTTTCAATCAGCGGACTTTGTTCGATGAGTTGTCCTGCTGTATTCCACACACTCAAGGTAAATGGACTGCTCTCGGAAGATCGAATGTGCACGCTTTCGTTGGCCGGATTGGGGTAAATGCTCAAGCCGACTTGTGAAAGTCCGAGCGCAGTGGGGCAAGTCTCAATCAACATGCTGTCTTTCGCACTACAGCCCTGCGCATTCACCACAGTTACCGAGTATAGTCCGGGAGCGGTGGCCAGCAAGCTGTTGCCGGTCGAACCGTTTTGCCAGAGGTATGTGTTCCCTGCTTGTTGAGGCACCGTGATCGTGTAAGGTGTAAAGGGACAAATCACCGTATCGTTTCCAAGCCTGATTTGTGGATTTTCACCTGCCAGAACCTGGACTGAATCGGTGAATGAAAAACCGCAACCGTTGGTCACCCTCACCCAGTAAAGTCCGGGTTGCCATACGCTAAACTCCGGAAGATCGGTATTGTCTTGCCAACGGTGAGCCAGCTGCGGATGCGGTGTATTGAGCACCAGCACTGAGTCGCCACACAGGTATTGCGGACTGGTGAAATTGAAGACCGGATTGTTGGCATCGAAAGTTACCGAAACCGTATCGTAAGCTCTGCAACCATTCTCCCGAATGGCAGTTAATACGAAGCTTCCGTAGTAATTCACGGAGATTTCGGGTGTGCTTTCGCCGGTCGACCATTCGTAGCTGGCAAAGTCGTTGGGTGTTGGAGAAAGTACCACCGGCTCTTGCTGACACCAAATTCTGTCGGGACCGAGGCTTACCGTTTCTTCATCGGTAAATTCGGCGATCACAATTTCGTCACTCACACTACAACCACCCGCAGCAGTGGCAGTTACCGAGTAGGTTCCGGCTCCAAGAGCGTTTAAATAACTCATCGTGCTGCCATCCTGCCACAGATACGAGACAAAACCCTGTCCGGGCGAAAGCTGCAGGCTGCCCGTGGAGCACATGACCGTATCGCTGCCCAAATCTATTGAAGGCGGGCCCATTTGAATGACCAGCGTGTCTCTTCCAAAGCCCGAACAGCCTAAATCGCGCGTAACGATTAATGTGCCTTCGCCTCCCCAACTGTCGCTTTGGATGCGGACGGTTGCATCATCGAGAACCGTCATTGTTCCGGAACCGGTGTATGTCCAAATGGTGTTGGTTTCTACGCCGCAAGCCACCGAGTAATCGGCGCTGCTATTTAGGCAGAGCAAGGGAGGACCTTGAATTTCAGGCTTTCTGCTGGCCGAAAATGACGATACCATGTTGGGGAGCCCATAGTTCTGAAAAACATTCCCAACGGCTTCTCTCACCAAACCGCAAGCAGGCCCAGCCAAATTGGGGAAGGGAATTTCACTTAAGAAAGTATTGGCAGTGCGTGCAATGTAAATCCTCCCGTTTCGGGCAAGTTGCAAGGAGCCATTCCCATTATTGGGAGCTAAGGTATTCCCGATGATTGTTTTGGAAGCCAGAATTTCAGCCGGATTGTTGGAACTTAAGTCGTATTGAAAAATGTCATCCGCTTCGTAATAATCGCTATTGCTGATGTACAACTTGCTGCCATCGGGCGAAAACTCTAATCCATACGGGTAATTGTGCAAAGGGTCGTTGGGCAACAGCAGGGGATTGCTCACGACTCCGGTGGTATTGTCGAAATCAAAAACCTCTGAGAATCCCAGATTTTCAACTGCACTCAAATAGGTTACGGCCAAATGATCGCCGGTTGGGGAGATTTTCATGCACCCGATTGCATTAATTCCTGACGGTTCGGCGGGTGAAACAGTTCCCACTTGCGAAATCACAGGCTGAGCGCTGACTCCGGTATCCGAAACCAGATAGGCATAAAATGTATTGCTTCCGTATTCTTGCGAAAGATGCCAGTAATCGCGGCCGTTGCAATGCTTCACCGCGGCCTGTCGTTCGGTAACGACGGGTTGAAGGAAGACATTCTTCGTTACAACACTGTCCTGTTCTACATCGGCGATTGAGTAGGAGAGACCTCCGGTGCTTTCGAACTGCCCACCAAAATGGTCGGTGGCGAAAATGTAATAGCGTTGGTCATCACCCGGATAGGGTACAATTAAAACCGCTTGTGCCGCCGAACCGCCGCCTGCTATATCATAGCCATTGGCCAACACCTGACCGGAGCCATTAAAAGCGATTTGTCCATTGCAGTACAAAATAAGATCGCCATTGGCGTCGCAAATGCTTGAAACGCCTTCCTGAGGAAATGCAAGCGTATCGGTTGCAAAAAGACTCGCTTGCGGACCTAAAGTATAGAAGCTCAGGAGGACTTGCAAGCCGAAAGCCCACCTGAGGTTTTGGCCCGAATTGCAGTTACCGGCGGGAATGAAAATCTCGGCCGAGGTGTCGGCGCAGAACATATTCCCGGTAATGAAAACCAGGCTGTTTTCGCCCGCTTCGTTGAAGGTATATTGGAATTCCGGTAAAAGAGACACCAACACCCCGTTTAAATACCACTCCTGGTAGCCCGAAACGGAGTTGGGATAGCCGGTAAAGGTGACTTGCTGACCAAGTTGAGGATTTTCATTGCTAATTGTTGGTGGCCCGGATTGCGATCCGCAGATTACAGTAACCGTTGAACTGCTCTCGCTGTAGCAATTCAGCAAAGTGTTGTACACCCGAAAGGTAACCGAGTAATCGCCCGTGTTTCCCGGATAGAAAAAGTAGGTACTGTCGGTAGACACCACGTTACCGTCGATGATCCACTCATAGGCTTGAGGAACATCGCCAATGATAGTTGCGGAAAGGGTCATGCTGCTTCCAAACAGCATAATGGCATTGTTAAATTGAATGCTGGTGATGGCCACACCGCACGCATTCTCGCACCCGGGCGAACTGAGCAATGAGGCTCGGGCACCGGTCAGGGCGGCATTCATGCGCTCGCTTTGTCCTTCGGTAAACCGGTTCTGACAAAGTTGAAAGCCGTAATCCATGTAGTTCTGAAACATATCGGGCTGATCGCCTTGTCCGCCCGCACTTATAGGCCGAAACGGATTTTGAATGGAGAGGTCATCATCGTCGCTGCTGCAGGTATTCACGGTGCTTCCGCAATTCACCACATTGGTGGAATTGTCGGGGGGCGTATCGCACACGAAATCGCCGTCGAGCAAGCAATTCTGATTCACACAACCCTCGGTGAAGGAATGGTAAAGGCCGAGGTAATGTCCGGCCTCGTGCACGTGTACTTTAGAGTTGTCGACGCTGCTTCCCCAGAGCCCGGCTTCGTTCACAATGCCATCTTCGGGGCTGCCGTGTGAGGATGGATAATAGGCGTATCCGGCAATGCCATCCCCCAAACTGGTGGAGGTAATTTCACGCACCAGATAAACATTGAGGTATTGCAAAGGGTCCCACTGAACGATGGCTTTGAGCGTTGCGTCGTCGGTTTCGGCGTTCAATTGTGTGAGGGTCGAAACATGTCGGGTGATACCGGTGGTGGGCATTCCCAGTTCGTCGCGCTGCGCGAGGCAAAACTGAATATTCGTGTTTACCCCGCCGGTTTGCGCAAAGGCGCCTGAATTGGCAAAGGCTTCATTTAAATGTTGCAGGCCTTGGATGACCATCGCGTCGGAGATGTTTTCCGGTCCATTTTGATGGATGATGTGCACCACCACCGGAATAACGGCCTCTGTTCGTTGGCGGTTGCCTTGTCGTAAAACCTGACGATAAATCGCTCTGTTGAGGCTGTTTTCACGTTGCTGTTTGCCGGATACATTCATCTTTCGGCTTTGCTCGAGGAGCTCAAATCCGCAAGTATGTTTTTCGTGTTGAGCCAACAGAGCCGGTGGAAAAAGCAGAATTAAAAGCGCAAAACAACTTA
>CANHCM010000179.1 GCA_947459155.1 Bacteroidota bacterium
GCCGATGGTGATGTGATACGCAATGGAGTTAGCCGTCAAACAGGTCGCTTGCTTCCTCTTGGTTTCGACCGGTTTACCGGAGAACAATTCGGCAATCGCGACTTTATATTGAACTGTGTGAATTACCTCTGCGACGACGCCGGATTGATCTCTGTGCGCTCTCGTGAAGCCAAGGTGCGTTTGCTCGATGATGCGCGCATCAAAAATGAGCGCTTTAGCATCCAATTGAAAAATGTGGCGATACCCATTGCGAGCTTGTTGCTTGCCGGAGCATTGATTGTTTACCTGCGCCGTCGCCGTTACGCACGAAAATAACTATGAAGAATAACCGCATTTTACTCGTTTTGGTGGTGGCTCTCACCGTAGTGGTGTCGTACTTCTGGTTTACCCGAAGCAGTAAAACCTTTCGGGGTGAGCTTAGCGATTTTGCAGTGCCCGATACTGCGGCCGTCGATAAATTGTTTCTGGCCGATAAAAACGGTCATTCCGCTCTGCTGGAGCGCAAAGGTCCGGGTGTTTGGACCATCGGCGAATTTGTAGCACGACAGGACGCTGTGAATGGCTTGCTGTTTACCCTAAAGAAAATGAAAATGCGCGCACCCGTTGCCAAATCAATGGAGCAGAACGTGTTGCGCGACCTTGCCGGAAACAACCAGCGAAAGATTGAGATTTACAGCCGGGGCCGCCTGTTAAAAACCATTTTTGTTGGACTAGAAACGCCCGACAAAATGGGAACCTTCATGTTAATCGATGGCTCGTCGGTTCCCTTTGATGTGCACATTCCCGGCCACCGGGGCTTTTTGCAAACCCGATTTATCACCGATGCCAGACTTTGGCGCGATCCGGCCCTGTTTAAATACGACTACCGCGATATCGCCAGTATTTCAGTCAAGTACAACGAAACACCGGTCAATAGCTTTGAAATTCGCACCAATGGCCGCAACCCTCAGCTTTACGTTGAAGGCAAACCAGCTGCAGCCGATTCCATCACGCTGTTTCAGTACATGAATGAGTTCAGAAATGTGGTTTACGAATACATTGTTACCGAATCGTTTCCCGAAGCCACCAAAGATTCCATTCTAAGCTCCCGGCCATGGGTTGAAGTGAAAGTAACCGACCGCAAAGGCAAGTCGACCCTCGTTCAGGGCTTCCACCGGGCGGCTGCCGATGAGGTGCTCGACAGCAAAGGCGAAAAGATGTTGTACGACCCCGACCGGATGTATGCCTTACTCAATGGTAAGGACTTTCTTTTGGTTCAGTTCTATCAGTTCGACCGCCTGTTAAAACAACCCGGCTACTTTGTAAAAGGCTCAAAATGAGCGATTTTCAATGTTAATATTGTGCTTTAGGGAATTATAACCTTTCCTGTATCTTTACCGCCCCAAAAATTCTGTGCGATGAAATTTATTATCTCCAGTGGAGCTTTGCTTAAGCAACTTCAGAATATTTCCGGTGTACTCACCTCAAACAATAGCCTTCCCATTTTGGAGGACTTTCTGTTTGAAATAGCTGAAGGTCAGCTTACCATTTTAGCTTCCGACCTCGATAATACCATCATAACCACCTTGAAGGCCGAAGCTCAGGAGCCCGGAAAAGTGGCCATTCCTGCCAAGATGCTGATCGATTCTTTGAAGAGTTTCCCTGAGCAGCCACTAACCTTCATAATCAACCCAGATACCTTCGGAATCGAAATCGCCTCAGGTTACGGTAAATACCGCCTCAACGGACACGATCCAGATGAGTTTCCAAAAATTGCCGAGATTGAAGATGGTACTTCCTTCACTATGGACGCATCCATCCTTTACAGCGGCATCAATAAAACCATCTTTGCCACCGGAAACGATGACCTGCGTCCGGTAATGTCGGGTGTATTCATGCAAATCGGTGAAGAAAACCTCACCATGGTGGCTACCGACTCACACCGCCTTGTTCGTTACCGTCGCTCCGATGTTAAAGCCGACTCTAACGCCAGCTTTATCATTCCCAAAAAGCCACTCAACCTGCTAAAAAACTTGCTCGGCTACGTAAATGGCGATGTGACCATCCAGTTCAACGCCCGCAATGCTTCATTTAGCTTCGACCATATTCGCGTAGTATGCCGACTGATCGACGGCCGTTACCCTAACTATGAAGCGGTAATTCCGAAAGAAAATCCCTTCCGTCTCAGCATTCAGCGCCAGGATTTGATGAGCTCCATCCGTCGTGTGGCCATCTTCTCCTCGAAGAGCACCAACCAGGTAAAACTGAATATTCAGGGCAGCGAGCTGCAAATCAACGCCGAAGACCTCGATTACGCGAACAGCGCTAGCGAACGCCTGACCTGCCAATACGAGGGTGAGGACATTGAAATTGCCTTCAATTCGAAGTTCATCACCGAAATGTTGAGCAACCTCGACACCGACCGTGTGAACCTGAATATGAGCGCGCCTAACCGTGCGGGAATTTTGCTCCCCGAATCAGACACCCCCGACAAAGACGAAGATTTACTCATGCTGGTGATGCCGGTAATGGTAAACAACTAAACACTGATACCGGCTTCATGCCGGTTTTTTTTTGCTCAAACATTCAACCCTTACACCATGAACGCACACGAAATTGATTACCGCATTATTGGCTCCGAAATGCAGTGCCTCGAAATCGAATTGGATCCTCAGGAATCGGTTGTGGCCGAAGCCGGTTCATTTATGATGATGGACAATGGCATCAAGATGGAAACCATATTCGGCGATGGCCGCGGAAACCAGGGCTTCTTCGGAAAATTGCTCAGTGCCGGCAAACGCGTACTCACCGGCGAAAGCTTGTTTATGACCGCCTATTCAAACATCGGCCAGGGCAAGCAAAGGGTCACTTTTGCAGCGCCTTATCCAGGGAAAATTATTCCACTCGATTTGAGTCAGTTTCAGGGCAAAGTAATCTGTCAGAAAGATGCCTTCTTGTGCGCAGCCCGCGGCGTTGAAATCGGCATTGAGTTCCAGAAACGCCTCGTTACAGGCTTGTTCGGTGGCGAAGGCTTTATCATGCAGAAGCTCGAAGGCGACGGTTGGGCGTTTGTTCACAGTTGCGGAACCATCATCGAAAAAACACTCCAACCCGGCGAAACGCTCCGCGTCGATACCGGCTGCATTGTGGCCTTCACACAGCACGTCGATTACGACATTCAGTTTGTGGGAGGCATCAAAAACACGCTGTTCGGCGGCGAAGGCGTATTCTTTGCGCAGTTAACCGGACCCGGAAAAGTGTGGATTCAAAGCCTTCCATTCAGCCGTCTGGCCGGCCGTGTGCTCATGTACTCCCGCGGCGGAAAAGAAGAAGGAAGCCTGCTTGGCGGACTCGGAGGTTTGCTCGACGGCGACAACCGATAATTGATAGTTTAGATTATAAAGCCTCGGTTTCATTGCGATTCCGGGGTTTTTTATTTCCCCTTCAGCTGAATTTTACGCCCCAATATTTTTATGAGGGCGCCTGCCCGGAAGAGCATGCCGCCCTGCTTCAAACCTTTCGGTCGGGCATCCCGCCTTCCGCCTTTAGTCCTGCTCGTTCCACTCACGGGCGCTGCCGGCTTCAGTTGGTGGCGCGAAGCGAATCGTTAACTGAAACTCATCTTTATTTTGTGTTCAGTATTTCCGTCCAAACCTTAGCACCCCTCTTACCAGGCAAAAGTTAAGATTCGACTTTAGAAAGGAGACTCTATTTAGACCACAGGCAGAATTACCTTTTTACAACCTCACCCATTCACCAGCATTTCCACCACTTTCTGGTCAACCGGAAAACTCATGTGCTCGGGCGAAATCTGGTCGAGAGAAACCCAGCGAAAGCCTACAGAATCGTTGATTTCAGGAATATTCTCGTGCGGCGAATTGAGCACCGTAAACTCAGGGCTCCTAACAAATCTGCAGCGGTAATACACCGAAATTAATTGCCCACCACCACGAAACATCGAACGGATGTAAAAATCGGTGGTGTAGAAATGATCGATCACCTCAATTTCTTCGTTGCACTCTTCCATGAATTCTCGCTTCAGTCCCTCCACCAGGCCTTCGCCAAACTCCAATCCTCCGCCGGGAAACTTGGTCATGTAACGATTCTGACAAAACTCATCGGTGACCAACAGCTCGTTGTGTTCGTTTACAACCAACCCATACACACGCACATTAAAGTGATTAACCGGCTCTTCCATGATTGCAAGCTACTGTGAAATTTATGAAACCAAACATCTCTCGGAGGTTGTTGTTTCGATGGGAGCATTTTATCTTGCCCTCTATGCGAGTTTACCCCGACGATGTTTACCATCGCTTTGAGTTTGAGCGAATCCGCGAGGCTGTCGAACAGCATTGTCGCAGCAGCCTGGCTCGTGAGATGGCCCTGAACATGCAGCCCATCAATCAGCCCGAAGTCCTTGAGCCCTTGCTCAAACAAACCCACGAGTATCTCGGTGTGCTTCGGAGTGGCGCTTTCTTTCCGCCCAGTCAGTTTCAGGAAATTGTTCGTGAACTCAGCCTGCTCCAGGTATCGGGAGCCACCCTGCTCGAAAAGCAAGTCTTGCTGCTCCGCGACCTTGCCGACACCGCCAACAGCCTCATCCGCTACCTTAGCGACAAACAGGCGGTGATTCCGGCGCTCTGCGGACTTTTTCAAGGTCAGGAAGTGAACAAAGACATGCTCGCGTTGATCGACGAAATTCTCGATCCGGCCGGTGAGGTGCGCAGCTCAGCTTCCAAAGAATTGGCTGAAATCCGTAAGAACCTCAGCACGGCCAAGCGTGAACTCGACAAGGTGTTCAGGGCTCAGTTAGCCAAACTCAAAAAGCTTGGCTGGCTCGCCGAAACAGAAGAATCGGTGTACAACGGCAGAAGGGTGCTCTCGGTGATGGCCGAGCAAAAACGCAATGTAAAAGGACTCATTCAGGGTAGCTCCGACACCGGGAAAACCTCATTTATCGAGCCGATCGAAACGGTCGATTTGAACAACGAAGTATTCGAGCTTCAAATGCAGGAGCGGCGCGAAATCATGCGAATTCTGCACCAGCTTACCCAGCGTCTTCGTCCACACCGCGCATGGCTCAGTTCGGCTCAGGATGCATTGGCAGAGCTCGATTTTACCCGCGCCAAAGCCTATTTTGCCCGCGATATCAACGCCACGATGCCGGCCTTCAGCACCAAGCCGGTATCTAACCTCATCGATGCCCGACACCCAATTCTGGTGCTGCAAAACCGCCATAGCCAGAAAACAGTAGTACCCATGAGCTGCATGCTCGATGCCCGCCAGCGCATGGTTGTTATTTCCGGCCCTAACGCCGGCGGTAAGTCAATCGCCCTGAAAACCATTGGCTTATTGCAATTGATGTGGCAGAGCGGCATGTTGGTGCCGGCTTCGGAGCGTTCGGAGTTGGGCATCTTTCACCGCTTGTTTGCCGACATCGGCGACAGCCAGTCGATAGAATATGAATTGAGCACCTACAGCTCGCGGCTGGCGCGGATGAAATACTTCCTCGAGTTTGCCGACCGAAGAACACTGGTGCTGATCGATGAATTTGGTACCGGCACCGATCCCGAATTGGGTGGCGCCATTGCTGAAGCCATTTTGGAAGAATTGGCCGGCATGAAGGCCTTGGGTGTGATTACCACACACTACATGAACATCAAGCTGGCAGCGGAGCGCCTCGATGGCGTGGTGAATGCCTGCATGCAATTCGACGACGAAACCCTGATGCCTTTGTTTCGCTTGCAGATTGGTCAGCCGGGAAGCTCCTACACCTACGTGATTGCCGAAAAGGCCGGACTTCCTAAAGCCGTTGTTGACCGGGCAAGAAGCCGCACCACCAGCGATAAATTAACCCTCGACAGCTTGCTGCAACAGCTGCATCAACAGCAGCAAGAGCTCAAAAAGATGGCCGAGGTGTTCGACGACAAGCAAATTAAAGCGGAGGCTGCTAAACAGCGCTACGATGAGCTATTCAATCGTTGGAAGGAGAAAATCGAGAAGAAAAATGCCACAGCCGAA
>CANHCM010000180.1 GCA_947459155.1 Bacteroidota bacterium
GCTTTTTCGGCTTTTTGCGCAACAGGAAATTCAACACCACGTAACCCAATCCGCCGGCGGTGAATGAGGCAAACAACACTGCCAGCTTTGAAGATGCGATAAGGCTTGGATTGGTGTAGGCCAACATGATGATGAATATCGACATGGTGAAACCAATGCCGGCCAAAATACCTACACCGCCAATGTGCTTTAAAGTGATACCCTGGGGCAGTCGCGAAAGGTTAAAGCGCAGTGCCAGTGATGAAAACAGCATCACGCCCAATGGTTTACCCAGCAAGAGGCCAATGGCAATGCCGAGACTGTTCAGGCTTACGATTTCCTGCTGCCAGCCCGGCTCAAACACCACAGCGGTGTTGGCCAGGGCAAACAATGGCAGGATTACAAATGCCACCGGAGTATGCAAGGCGTGCTGAAGTTTGTACGATGTAGAGTCCTTTTTCCCATCGCCGAATGGCATGGCAAAAGCAAGCAAGACGCCCGAAATGGTGGCATGAATGCCCGAATGGTGCATGAAATACCACATGAACACGCCTGAAATGAGGTAGGGCCACATGCGCATAACACGCAGGCGGTTGAGTAAAATCAAAAAGCCGAAGATGCCCAGTGAAATGCCGAGGTTTACCCAATCGACGCCGGAAGAATAGAACAGGGCAATGACGAGAATGGCGCCCAAATCGTCGATTACGGCCAGGGCGGTGAGAAATACTTTAAGTCCGAGCGGCACCTTGTTCCCCAGCAGCGACAGCACTCCGATGGCAAAGGCAATGTCGGTGGCCATGGGTACTCCTGCCCCACTGCTGGTAGGCAGCCCCCAGTTAAAGCTGAGGTGAATGAGTGCGGGAACGACCATTCCTCCAACAGCAGCGGCGATGGGTAATGAGGCGTTGCGGATGTTCGACAGCTCGCCGATGTACACTTCGCGTTCGAGTTCAAGCCCAACAAGGAGGAAAAACACGGCCATGAGCGCATCGTTAATCCAATGGCTGATGGGTGTTCCGCCCAGGTCGCGCTCCCAAAAATGGATGTAAGCATTGCCCAAACTGCTGTTGGCCAGTAGCAAGGAAACAAGGGTGCAGGCAATGAGCAAGAGCCCTCCTGCCCTTTCGCTTTCGAAGAATTCGCGAAAAAGCTTAGTGGCTCTGATTACGGGTCCTTTGGCTTTGGGTTTTGTCATTGAATGGGCTTAATGGCTGAACACGTAGGTATTGCCAGTGGTTTTATTTGTCGACGAAATCGCGTTTACGTTTCTCTACACCAATCATAAACTGGTAAGGCGGTGCTCCGTTTTCTCCGTCAACTGTTCGCTTTTTGGAATCAAGTTCGCGGATGGTTTTATTGAAGTTCTCGTCGCCGCCAATCACGTTCATCACGTTTCGGCTGTAGTTAAAGAAGAACCATTTCTGCGACTCCGGTTCGATGTAGATGTTCAGAATATCGCCGCCGCGCTTTTTCACCAGCTCGATTTTCCCCTTAATCACCTTGTTAAATGGTGTTTTGCCGAGGTTCGACAGAGAAAGCCAGCCTTCGGAAACGTATGAGCGACTTTCGGTATTCCACTTCAGTTCGACATTGGTAAACACGAGTGTGTGGTTGAGCTCATCGGGAAATCGCTTGATTATGCCGGTGGTTCCCATTTCCTTGAACATTTTGTCGGCGGGCTCTTTTCCAATCAGGGCGGTGATGGCCTTTTTGTAGTCTTCGGAGCCTACGTCTGAAGGCTGCAATCCTGAGGTTCCGGCGATGGTTTCTTCCATGATTTTGAGTAGCTCCGGAGCGAGGAAAAAGTCGATGGCAATGGTGGTTTTAAACTTGGTTTCGTCGGTTACGATGCTGTGTGAGCCCTTTCCGTAAGCATTGATTTTCACCTGACCAAGCTCGAGTCCGAAATTCACTTTGCCCTCCGCATTCATATCGCAATTGGCCTGCTTCATAGCCAGATAATCGTCGATGAGCTGAGGGTTGTCGAACTTCTCTTTGGTGGTTAACCGATACTCGCCCGTTCCTTTATCAAAGCGCAGGAATCCGCGAGAGTTCATGATTTCCTGATCGCCGGCCTTCTGTTTTTTCGACAAAAACACCGGATACACGTGTGTGGAGTCTTTCACCAACACCAGTCCGGCCACGAGTCGGTCGATTTCGGTCGATTTCGGGAAGGAATCTACCGGAATCATCACATTTCCCGGATCAATATCGGCCTTGAATTTCAACCAGTTGCGGTTCACCTTTTCGCAGGTATGAACGATACGAACGCCCCCTTCGAAATTGAGGTTTTTCACCGGTGCAAAAAGTCGGGCTTTGCCCTTGAATTCGAACTCCGGGCTAAAGGTGAAGTTTTGTCCTTCGGAGATATCGGCAGTTCCAATGGTATTTCCGACGGTATCCTGACTGATGGTGGTGAATGAGATTTTCTGGAGTTTACCGGCGGCATCTTCATAATCGTAGTCGCCCGCCGCGGTGTACTTCTTCTTCCCGAGAATATCGATGGTGGCGTTGTAGATATCGTGATACTTCAGGTCGTTATTGGCGTTGATGCGAGAGTTAGTCAGGGTGGTCATCACCGCGTTTCGCTCAACATTTACTTTTTCTTTGTCGGGGTAGATGGTGGCGTCCGCTACGCGGATGAGCTTAACGCCTTCGGTGCGGATGGTTCGGTCGGCCATGGCATACTTGGCCCTCGGCGCCACGAAGGTGAGTGAATCCTGATCGGCCCGCGTGGAGACGAAACGCGAACCAATCAAGTCGATCTCGTTCATCGAAGAGTTCATGTCGACCTCGTCTTTGTCCATATACCAGCGTAACTCATCCATGTAGGCGATGTACTTGTTTACCGGGAATTCGATGTAGGAGTCGGCCGCGTTCGATTTGAACTGCCCCATTCGATTCTTGAAGCTCACATCGGCCTTTACGTTATCGGTTTTGATGGCCACTTCCTTGGTTCCATCGGCATTTACGGCATCGCGGGCGGTGAAAGCAAATGAAGCGGTATCGGATTTAAAGTCTTCTTTTCGGAAACGGAATTCCTTGGAAGCAATCTCGGCTGCTGCAAATTCGAGGGTACCGGATCCGGTCATCCCACTTTCACCAATATTGATTTTCCCTTTCAGCTTCGATTCGCCCGAATACATGGAGATGGCTGTAGTGGTTTGCTCGAAAACGAATTTGTTGGGTTGATAGGGCTCCCAGTGCAACTTTACATCGGCAGCCTCTACATCGGCATACTCAACTTTCCCGCGGGTATCGGGTTTTACGGTGAGGCTTCGACAGAAGGCATTTACGGAGTCGGGGAAAAACACAAAATCGTTCGACTTCGCGTTGGTCGTGATATAATTGATTTCGCCATCGCCACGCAAACCGCGGTGGCTGAGCTGGAGCTTGTTGATGAAGGTTCCTTTATCCTGATAAATCGGAATTCCGCCTTCACCGGTGAGGCGCTTAAAACCGAGCGAGTAATCTTCCTGTAACTTAAGCTGTTCGCGGATTTCAGGAAGGATATTCGCCGAAACAAAGGTTCCGTCGAACACCAGACCTTCGTTTTTAAAGTTGTCGAGACTGTCGACCGTGTAAGGGTCGAGCTGGAAGTAGAAATTGCCTCGGTTATACACCCCACCCAAAATGGAGCCTTTGTCGTAGTAGGCATACGAGTTCTTCGCCGAAATAAACACCGGATACTGAGCCAGTGGTCGTGTACCGCTCTTGTTGAAAGGATGGTCGATGAGGATTTCGCCAATTACATTCTCAATTACGGTCTTTACTTTACGGAGGGTTTTCTCACCAAACTCGTTCTTCTCTTCGCTTTCTACGCGCAAACGCAGCGAGTCGACATTCTCGAGGTTGATTTTGAATTTTCCATAATCGAAATCGAATTTCTTCCCGAAGAACTCAAAACGACCGGCCATAATTCGACCGGCAAAGTCGAAGTTCCTGTTTTTGTGCACAATGAGTTCCTGATTTTTCGGGTAGATGATCACATTTTGCGAATCGCTCAAAAAGATGCGCTCCACACCATACATCCGGAGGTCGTAGTTGAGAAGACTGAGCTCGGCGTTGTTCTGTGCGCCGCCCACATTGGAAAAGAACTGAATCACGTCGTAGTCGGCGCGACCGTTCACCGCAAGCAAATATTTCCGGAGGCGGGGCTTGAGGGTGACCATTTCGGTTTCTTCGTCGAATAGGATAAATCCCATGTAAGACAAGCGCCGGAGGATATGCCGCACCTGCGTTACTTCGATTTTATAATGGTTCGCAACTTCGCGCGCACTAAATTCTTCGCGGCCGGTTTTGTCGGCCAACTTTCGAAGCACCACAAGCGGGCTTTCCTGGTCCATGCCCTGAATTTCGATGTAACGCTGTTCGCGGAAATAGTCAGACGACTCAAAGAGCGCCTTTGATTCCACCGCTCCGGCAATGGCCTTAAACCGAATGGTCGGTTCTTCCACATTCCACTCCAGCACCTCGAAGTCCATATCGAGCTGGTGAAACGAGTTGAAATAAGGGGTTTTGGAGGCAGCCTCCTGGTTGCGGAGGAGGTACATCTGCTTTTTATCGTCGAAGTACCGGAAGATGAGTCCGGGGTGCACGATTGAATCTGTATCGAGGCGAAGTTTCACCTGCGACATCGACGATTGCAGGGCTTTGTCTTCGATCAGAAAGGTTCTGGAGCGGGCTTCTACAAAGGGCTTCCCGTCGCGCTTGAAAACGAAGGTGGCGAGGTTTTCCTGACTTCCTGAACCCAGAAGCTTGCGTCCCTCGATGGTAATCCCTCCCGTATAATCCACATTCTTGTAAATCTCCGCGATGGTGAAGGAGTTGTTGTAGGTTTTAAATTGCGGATAATTGGCATTCCGGGTTTGGGGCGCATCGGTCAGTTTGTCGCTCACCTCACCGAGAAGCGGCTCTTTAAAGTATTTCGGGTAGTTCAACGTGGCGCTATCGGCTGTAAAACGGGTGGTTTTTACTGTCAGAACATAGTTCTTTAAGCGGGCATTGGCTTCGGCCTCAGGCAATCCAACCCTTGTCCACAACAGTTTGCCCCCTTTTCCATAAAACTTGTATTCCGAAGGCACAAACACACCGGAGGTGAACTGGATCAATGAAGTATCGTTTCGATTTTTCCCAATCAGATTGGTGGTTTCAATATTCACCTTGGGCAGAGAGTCATAGGAGAAGCTGAAATCGCCTCTTTCCACGATCCAGCTCACTGCTTCGCTTTTGTACAGTGCATTTTCGCGAAATAAATCGGCCGAAAGCTGCAGGTATTGGTCGTATTTGCCGGTGGTGAACTTTAGAATCGACTTATCGAGGGTCATGTGCCAGTCGCTAAACTGCTGCACGCTCTTTTTGCCTTCGTCCCATGCAATTAAGCCACGAAGGTAATTGGCAAAATTGGGAAATGCGGCCATCCGTTTTTTGAGCATGGCGTTGGCGGTGGTCGAAACCGATTGTTGTTGCCCTGCGGTGAAACGGGTCATCCACAAGGGTTCAAACTTTTCCATCAGCTCTTTAGTGGCCTTTTTATCGGCCGCCTCCATAAAGGAAGAGAGCTCTTTGAGAAAGGCCTCTCCACTGGGCGAAAACGACTTTAAAGGCTGCGAAAACAGGGGTGATACGCCGGCCAACAGCCAGAAAAGCAGGGCAATACGAAACATAGAAATGGTAAGTTCAGGAGCATGCAAAATATCAATTGTGGCTCTCTGGCTTGCCTGAGTTGTGCTTGACTTTTGAACAGAATGTGTGCGTTGATTGGGGAAAACAAAGTTTGTGGTAGGTCAAAGCCGCTTTTCGAGGGCTTCGAGCATGTGCTGAACCGCAGGACAGATAAAGCTATTCTCGTAGGTAAGCCGCGTTAACTGATGAAATTTCTTCCGGTCGGTATGCGGATAGGTGCTGCAGGCCTGAGGCCTCACCGCGTAGATAGAGCAGTAGTTGTCGCTCATTAAAAA